>NZ_JBSGIV010000022.1:0-96166 GCF_053605225.1 Micromonospora sp. NPDC003944 | reverse complement strand
GACGAGGAATCGTCATCGTTCGCCGAGGACGAGTCGTCCGCCGCCGCGCTGGTGAATGCCCAGACCTGACGGAGGACAGTGACCATGGACGACACCATCCTCGAGATGCGTCGTATCACCAAGACCTTCCCCGGCGTGACCGCGCTGGAGGACGTCACCCTTGCCGTGCGCCGCGGGGAGATCCACGCCATCTGCGGTGAGAACGGCGCCGGCAAGTCCACCCTGATGAAGGTGCTGTCCGGCGTCCACCCGTCCGGCTCGTACGACGGCGAGATCCTCTTCGACGGCAAGCCGATGCAGTTCCGTGGCATCCGCGACAGCGAGGCCAACGGCATCGTCATCATCCACCAGGAGCTCGCCCTGGTGCCGTACCTGTCGATCGCGGAGAACATCTTCCTCGGCAACGAGCGGCGGGGCCGCACCGGGCTCATCGACTGGAACTTCGCCAACGCCGAGGCGGCGAAGCTGCTGGCATCCGTCGGGCTGCACGAGAACCCGGTCACTCCGGTGATCCAGCTCGGCGTCGGCAAGCAGCAGCTGGTGGAGATCGCCAAGGCGCTGTCGAAGAAGGTGCGCCTGCTGATCCTTGACGAGCCGACCGCCGCGCTCAACGACATCGACTCGGCTCACCTGCTCGACCTGTTGCGGGCGCTCAAGGAGCAGGGCATCACCTGCATCATGATCTCGCACAAGCTCAACGAGATCACCGCCATCGCCGACTCGACCACCGTCATCCGCGACGGGCGGGCGGTGGAGACCCTCGACATGACGTCCGAGGACGTCAGCCAGCAGCGGATCATCCGGGGCATGGTCGGGCGCGACCTGGACAGCTTCTACCCCGACCGCGAGTCGTCCCCGGGCGAGGAGGTCCTCCGCATCGAGGACTGGACGGTGCGGCACCCGGTCCAGGACCGGATGGTCGTCGAGGGTGTCGGCCTGTCCGTCCGCGCCGGTGAGGTCGTCGGCATCGCGGGCCTGATGGGGGCCGGGCGGACCGAGCTGGCCATGAGCGTGTTCGGCCGCTCCTACGGCCGGGACATCAAGGGCCGACTCTTCGTCCACGGGCGGGAGGTGCAGGCGCGCACCGTCGCCGAGGCGATCGACAACGGCATCGCCTACGTCACCGAGGACCGCAAGCGCTACGGCCTCAACCTCATCGACGACGTGCGGCGCAACGTGTCCGCCGCCGCGTTGGACCGGCTGTCCCGCCTGGGCTGGGTGAACGGCAACGAGGAGATCAAGGTTGCCGAGACGAGCCGCAAGGAGATGAACATCCGGACGCCGAGCGTCATGGCGGTGGTCGGCAAGCTCTCCGGCGGCAACCAGCAGAAGGTCGTGCTGTCGAAGTGGCTGTTCACCGACCCGGATGTGCTGATCCTCGACGAACCCACCCGGGGAATCGACGTCGGCGCCAAGTACGAGATCTACACGATCATCAACCGGTTGGTGGCCGCCGGTAAGGCGGTGATCGTCATCTCCTCCGAGCTGCCGGAGCTGCTCGGCATGTGCGACCGGATCTACACCCTCGCCGCCGGCCGGATCACCGGCGAGATGCCGGTGGCCGAGGCAACTCAGGAGAGCCTCATGGAGCTGATGACAAAGGACAAGGAGCTCGTCGGATGACCGACACCAAGACCCCTTCGACGGAGCGCCCGACGCCCCCGGACAGCGCACCCGCCGCCGCCCTGCACAGCGGGACGAGCGACCTGCGGGCGCTGGTGCTGAACAACCTGCGGCAGAGCGGGATCTACGTCGCCCTGGTCGTCATCGTCGCGCTCTTCGCGGTCCTGACCGACGGGGTGTTGCTGAGCCCCGGCAACATCACCAACATCGTCCTCCAGTACTCGTACATCCTGGTCCTCGCGATCGGCATGGTCATCCTGATCATCGGCGGGCACATCGACCTGTCGGTCGGATCGGTGGTCGCGCTGACCGGAGCGGTCTCCGCCGTCCTGGTGATCCAGCAGGGTCACCCGTGGTGGATCGGCGTCGTGGCCGCGCTCGTCGTCGGCGTCGCGGTCGGTGCCTGGCACGGCTTCTGGGTGGCGTACGCCGGCATTCCGGCCTTCATCGTGACCCTGGCCGGCATGCTGCTGTTCCGGGGTCTCACCCTGCGGGTGCTCGACAACATCTCGCTGTCGCCGTTCCCGTCGGAGTACCAGCAGGTCGCGGCGGGCTTCCTCAACGGCCTGCTCGGCGGCAACGGTTTCGACGCCTTCACGTTGCTGATCGGCGCCATCGCCGTGGCCGGCTACGCGGTCAGCGGCTTCCGCACCCGAGTGGCACGGATCCGCTACCAGCAGCCGGTCGAGTCGTTCCCGCTCTTCGTCGCGCGGGTCGTGCTCGTCGGCGCGGTCCTCATGTACTTCGCCTGGCAGTTGGCGCACGCCCGAGGGCTGCCGATCGTGCTGATCATCCTGGCGTTCCTGGTGCTGGTCTACGGCCTGCTCACCCGGCGTACCGTCTTCGGTCGCCAGGTCTACGCGATCGGCGGCAACCTGTCGGCGGCGGCGCTGTCCGGGGTGAAGGTCCGCACCGTCAACTTCTGGATGTTCGTCAACATGGGCTTCCTGGCGGCGGTCGCCGGCGTCATCTACTCGTCGCGGTCCAACGGCGCCCAGCCCGCTGCCGGCAACATGTTCGAGCTGGACGCGATCGCCGCGGCCTTCATCGGCGGCGCGGCGGTCACCGGCGGCGTGGGCACCGTGGTGGGCGCGATGGTCGGTGGTCTGATCATGGCGGTGATGAGCAACGGCATGCAGCTGATGGGCATCGACCAGTCGACCCAGTCGGTGGTGAAGGGGCTCGTCCTGCTCGTCGCGGTCGCCTTCGACGTCTACAACAAGCGTCGCGCCGGCACGGCCCGCTGACACCTGCGCCACGCCGAAGTGGCCCCTGACCGCGCGACGGTCAGGGGCCACTCTCGTGTGCGAGGCCGAACTCCGCGATCTTGCACTTTGTGTCGACGTTATGCGGCTTACACGGCAGAAGTCGGGACAGGAACTGCAAGATCGACGGGGCGGGGCGGGGCGGGGCGGGGCGGGGCAGGGGCGGGCGGGGGTTAGTGGCAGGTTGCGGTGCCGCTGTCGGTGTAGGTCTGGCCGGCTACCGGTACGAACTGCCAGTCGTAGCTGGTGTTGTGCAGGGTGAACTTCAGGACGCCCCAGGCCGAGCTGTTGCGCGCCTCGCTGTTGGGCTGGATGGTGCCGAAGCCGTAGTGGCTCGCGCCGCCCATCCCGGCGACGAAGCTGCGCAGACCCCGGCTGGAGTCGGCGCTACCGGACGGGTTCATCGGGGCGAACCGCTCGTACACGTGGTTGTGTCCCCACACCACGACGTCGGCGTTGTAGTCGTAGAGGGCCTGGTAGAGCGGGCGCGTCGACGTCGACGGCGCGTGGTTGGAGCTGGACGTGAAGAGCGGGTGGTGCCAGTACGCGATCGTGCACGGCTTGCTGCTGGCCGCCAGGTCGGCGCGCAGCCACTGCTCCTGGGTCGAGCCGGCCGACATGCTGATGTTCGAGTTCAGCGACACGACGTGCCAGTTGCCCAGGTCGAACGAGTAGTAGCCGCGACCGCTCGGGCCGGCGGACGTACCGAAGTAGTTGTAGTAGCCGGTCGCGCCCGACGTGTTGTAGTCGTGGTTGCCCGGCGACGGACGGGTGCGGGACTTGTGCCGGCCCCAGGTGGGCTCGTAGTAGCTGGTGAACTGCGACGCGGTGCCGCTGTCGTAGACGTTGTCGCCGGTGGTGAAGACGGTCCCGGAGATGCTGTCGAGCAACGTCGCGGTGGCGCTGTCGCCGGAGCCGGAGTCGGCGATGTCGCCGGCACCGACGAGCACCGGGTCACCCGACGGGGGTGGCGTGGTGGTCCCGGTGGTGACCACCAACTGCGGGGCGTCCGCGCCACTCTCGCGGGTGTCGTAGTAGGCGCCGTCGCCGCTGGCCGAGGTGGCGCCGAAGCTGTACGTGCCGTTGCCGGTGACCGCGGCCGTGACGTCGAGCTCGTACCAGCTGTTGCCGCTGACCGCGCCGATGGTGCCCAGCGTGGCGCCGTCGATGGCCGGCTGGTTGTTCCAGGTGGTGCCGGTCTCCGACCAGGTCGTGTTGGACATCCGGCGGAACGTGCCACCGGCGTCGCTGCCGCTGTTGCCGCTGATCGTGCGCAGCCGCAACCTGGCGCTCGTCACGGTGCCGCTGACACCGCTGACGCTGAAACGCAGGAACGAGCGCCGCACCGGCGAGTTGTCGACCACGACCTGCGTGGACGTGCCGTAGTTGGTGGCGGCCGTGTCGCTCTGGACGTAGGTGTCGGCGACCGGCGTGAAGGTCACGCTCGCCGCCGACGCCGCGCCGGCGCCGGTCACGACGACGGCGGCGGTCGCGGCGACGATCACCGTGACCACCCCCAGCGTCACCGACGGGCGGGGGAATCGAATGTCCATGCAGGACTCCTTACCTCGTGGGAAGAGCGCATGGAATGTAGGAAGGCCGATGAACCTGCGCACTGCCGCCAGATGAACAGTACGCTCGAACAACGAAACTCTTCGATGTTTGTCGGCTGTTCATCCGTCGCACGTCTGCCTGACGCCCACGGTCCCTTGCGGCCCTTCCGACCCGGTCGCCACGATGGCTGACCGTTGGTCGTCGACCCGAGGAGATGCGCGTGTACCTGTCGACCGTCTCCCGGCCCGCCGCCGAGGAACCTGATCCCGGGCCACGACGCCGCCGGTTCGCGATGGTCAGCGGCAACGTCGTCGCGCTCGGCACGGTCAGTCTGATCACCGACGTCTCCGCCGAGATGGTCGCCGCGGTCCTGCCCCTGTATCTGGTGCTGGGCCTGCACCTCAGCCCGGTGGCCTTCGGCGTGCTGGACGGCGTCCACACCGGTGCCACCGCGCTGCTCCGGGTCGTCGGTGGCTTCGCCGCCGACCGCTTCCGGCGGCGCAAGCTGATCGCCGGCGTCGGGTACGCGCTCTCCGCGGTCGCGAAGCTCGGCCTGCTGCTCGCCGGCCGGTCGATCCCGGCGATCGGCGCCGTCATCGCCGTCGACCGGATCGGCAAGGGCGTCCGGAGCGCCCCACGGGACGCGCTGATCACGCTCTCCACGCCGCCCGAGGCGCTGGGTCGGGCGTTCGGGGTGCACCGGGCGATGGACAGCGTCGGCGCGTTCCTCGGGCCGCTCGCCGCCTTCGCGGTCCTGCTCGTCGTCGGGCAGTCGTACGACGCGGTCTTCGTCACCAGTTTCTGCGTGGCGGCCCTGGCCGTCGTGGTGCTCGTCCTCTTCGTCCGGGAACACCCACCCGGCGAGGCGGCGAACGGGCCGAACGACCCGAAGGTCTCCGTCCGCGAGGCGTTCGGCCTGCTGCGCGGCGGGCCGGCCCGGCGGTTGGTGCTGGCCGCCGCGATGCTCGGGCTGGCCACCATCGGGGACGGCTTCGTCTACCTGCTGCTGCAACGTCGGATGGACCTCGGGCTGCGCTGGTTCCCGCTGCTCGCGGTGGGGACCAGCCTGGCCTACCTGCTGCTCGCCGCCCCGCTCGGTGTCCTCGCCGACCGGGTCGGCCGCCTGCCCGTGGTGATCGGCGGCTACACCGCCCTCGGCGCGACGTACCTGCTGCTTGCCGGCCCGGTCGACGGATGGCCGCTCATCGCGTTGACGTTGACGCTCTACGGCGCGTTCTACGCGGCCACCGACGGCGTGCTCATCGCGCTCGCCGGCCCGGTGCTGCCGGCGCGGCTGCGAACCACCGGAATCGCGTTGGTGCAGACCGGGCAGGCCCTCGCGTACCTCGTCTCCTCCGTGCTCTTCGGTCTCGCCTGGCAGGCGTGGGGGCCGGAGAACGCGATCCGCGCGGCGGCCGTGGCCGTCGCGGGCGTCCTGGTCGGCACACTGCTCCTCCTGATCCCCCCGTCCCGACTCACCACCCGGAAGGTGCCCCGATGACCGCGATGTCGACCCGAGCGAAGCTCGGCGTGGTGGTCGCCTCGGCCGTGCTGCTGGGCGCGGCGGCGGCCGGCTACGCCGCCACGGCCGCGGAGGCGCCCCCGCTGCCGGCGGCCACCAGTGGGGAGCAGGCGGTCACCCTGACACCCGGGCCGCGCCTGCTGGCGATCACCGACCGGCACGTCTCCACCGTCGCCGCGACCGATCCCGCCGGGCCGCGTACCGTCGCCGGCCTGGAATGCCTCCGGGTGTACGCCGCCGCCGGCACCGGCGTCTGTCTGAAGCCGGAGACGGCGTGGTCGTACCAGGTCGTCGTGCTCGACGCGACGCTGCGCCAGACCCGGGCGGTGAGCGTGCCCGGTCTGCCGAACCGGGCCCGGGTCTCGGCCTCCGGCCGGATGGTCTCCTGGACCACCTTCGTCGGTGGCGACTCGTACACCTCAGGTGGTTTCTCCACCCGCACCGGGATCCTCGACACCCACACCGGTGCCACGGTGCCCTCGCTCGAGGGGTTCGCGATCACCCGGGAGGGCCGGGGCTACCGCAACGCGGACGTCAACTACTGGGGCGTCACCTTCACAGCCGACGACAACCGCTTCTACGCCACCATGTCGACCGGGGGCAAGCGGTACCTCGTCCGGGGTGACCTCGCCGCCCGTACGGTCGAGACGCTGAAGGAGAACGTCGAGTGCCCGTCGCTGTCACCGGACGGCACCCGGCTCGCGTTCAAGGAGGCTGTCGACGCCGACCCGGCGAAGGGCTGGCGGCTGTCGGTCCTCGACCTGGCGAGCATGCGGGTCACCGCGACCGCCGAGACCCGCAGCGTCGACGACCAGGCCGCCTGGCTGGACAGCGGGAAACTCGCCTACACGCTGCGCCGGGACGACGGTCAGCCCGACGTGTGGAGCGTCCCGGCGGACGGGTCCGGTCCGCCGGCGCTGGTGATCCCCGGCGCCGAGTCGCCGTCGCCGTTGACCTGACGGTCCGCGGGGGGCCCGGCGGCCCGGACACCTGAAAGCCTTGGCGTGGACAGCATTCCGTCATGTCGGATTCCGCCCCGCAGCCATCGCCGTTCATCGACGTTCCCGAGGCTGTCGACCATGACAAGGCTGAGCCGTCGCATCTTCGTCCTCGGTGGACTCGTGACCGCCGGAGTCGCGCTGACACCCCGTCAGGGTGCCCGCGCCGCGGTGCCGTACCCCTTCAAACTCGGTGTGGCGTCCGGTGACCCGGCGCCCGACAGCGTGGTCCTCTGGACCCGGCTGGCACCATCCCCACTCAACGCCGACGGGCAGGGCGGCATGGCCAACGCCGACGTGACAGTCGAGTGGCAGGTGTCCACCACCGACAGGTTCACCTCGCTGGTCGCGTCCGGCTCGGTGGTCGCCCGTTACGCCGACGCGCACTCCGTACACGCCATCGCGGGCGGGCTCGCCGCCGACTCCGACTACTACTACCGCTTCCGCGCCCAGGGGCAGATCTCGCCTGTCGGGCGGACCCGCACCGCCCCGGCGCCAAGCGCCTTCGGCCGCGACCTCGTGATGGCCTTCGCCTCCTGCGCCCACTACGAGGCCGGCTACTACACCGCGTACCGGCGGATGGCCGAGGACAACCCCGGCCTGATCCTGCACCTCGGCGACTACATCTACGAGGGCGGCGTCGGCAGCTCCACGGTGCGCCAGCACGTCGGCACCGAGATCGTGTCGCTCGCCGACTACCGCCGCCGGTACGCGCTCTACAAGTCCGACCCGGACCTGCAGGCGGCCCACGCGGCGGCGCCCTGGCTGGTGGTGCCGGACGACCACGAGGTGGAGAACAACTACGCCAACATGGTCCGCAACGACAGCAGCCCGACGCTGACCGCCGCGCAGTGGACCGCGCGACGGACCGCCGCCTACCGGGCCTACTACGAGAACATGCCGCTGCGGCCGGCCTCCGCCGCAAACGGCAACAGCATCCCGTTGTACCGACGGGTCCGGTGGGGGCAGCTCGCCACCTTCCACATGCTCGACACCCGGCAGTTCCGCGACGACCAGGCCTGCGGAGACGGCTGGAAGGTCTGCGCCGACGCCGACCTGGCCTCCCGGTCGCTGACCGGCGCCACCCAGGAGGCCTGGCTGCTCGACGGGCTGGCCCAGCGCTACGGCACCTGGGACATCCTCGGCCAGCAGGTCTTCTTCGCCCAGCAGCTCGACGCGAACGGGGCGGCGAGCATGGACGCCTGGGACGGCTACCGGGCCTCCCGCAGCCGCATCCAGACCGGCTGGCAACAGCGTGGGGTACGCAACCCGCTGGTGCTCACCGGCGACGTGCACCGGTCGTGGGCCAACGACCTCAAGGCCGACTACGCCAACGCCAACTCGGCCACCATCGGCACCGAACTGGTCTGCACCTCGATCAGCTCGACCGGCAACGGCAGCGGCAGCACCACGGTCCCGAACGCGGCGGCCAACCCGCACCTGAAGTTCTACTCGGACCGGCGCGGCTACGTCCGTACCACGATCGGCCGCAGCCAGGTCCGCGCGGACTTCCGCGCGGTGAACACGGTGACCGAGCACGGCGCCGCGGCCTCCACCGTGCGCTCGTTCGTCATCCTCGACGGCCAGCCCGGCCTGCAGGCCGGCTGAGGGAGAGAGCCACCATGACCGCGATTACCGCACTGCTCACCGCGTCCCTGCTGGTCCCGAACGTGGTGCCCGCCCCGACCGCGATGACCGCCGAGGCGGTCACCTGGACCACCGCGAACAGCGTCGCCACCGGCGACCAGGACCTGCCCTCCATCGCCATGAACCGCAACGGTCACGTCGCAGTGGTCTGGGAGGACGACCGGGACAGCACCGCCCCGCAGGACGACACCCACAGCGAGATCTACCTCCGGCTGTTCCGCGACGGCACGCCCGCCTACGAGCTGAAGCTCTCCGGCGGGGGAACCAGCGGGGCCGCCTGGCGGCACCTCAGCCCCGACGTGGGGCTCGACGACCGGGGCAACGCCGTGGTGGTCTGGGCCGCCGACGGCGACGGCAACGGCGTCTACAACATCCAGTACCGGGTGGTGTCACCCGCCGGCGCGGTGCTTGGCTCGGGGCAGGCCAACGCCAGCGACGCCGGGCAGCAGATCTGGCCGAAGGTCTCGGTCGACCCGGACGGCGCGCCCAGCAACGCCGCCGTCGGCTTCACCGTGGTGTGGGAGGACGTGCAGGGCACCGCCCCCGCCACCGTCAAGGCGGCCGGCTTCACCGCGGCCACCACCAAGGCGTACGAGGTGACGGCCTCGCAGACGACGGGCCAGCACCACCGCCCCGACGTGGCGGTGTCCGCCTCCGGCGAGGCCCTGGTGGTCTGGGACGAGGACGCCGACGCGAACGGCTCGTACAACATCGGGTTGACCCGGCTGGCCCGGTCCAACGGTGCGGTGGTGCTGTCGCGGCGGACGGCCAACGCGCAGAGCGGCGGGCAGCAGCAACGTGCCTCGGTGGCGGCGAACTTCGCCGGTGACTTCACGGTCGGGTGGGAGTCCGACCACACCGGCACCCGGGGCGTCTGGGCCCGGTCGTTCACCGCGGCCGGCACCGCCTGGCACGACGAGGTTCCGGTCTCCACCGGCACCGGCGCCGTCGTGCCCAGCGTCGGCATCGACGACCAGGACAACGTCGTGGTGGGCTGGACGGTGTCCGGCGCCAACCCGGACGTCTGGGCGCGCGGCCTCAACCCGGACGGCACGTCCACCGGCCGGCTGGCCGCCCAGGCGCTGAGCCAGACGACGACGGGTCGGCAGGAGCACTTCGCTGTCGCCGCGTCGCCGTGGGGTGAGGTGAGCGTCTGCTACACCGACGACAACGACGGCAACACCTTCGACCAGGTGCTCCTCGGTCTGGGGACGACGAACTCCACCTGGCTGATGTCCGCCGACGAGCTGCGCCGGCTGAAGGCGCGGGCGGGCGTGACGACCCACTGAGCCGGGCCCGACCCCCTCGGGTCGGGTGACGTCGCGGTGTCCCGCTCTACCGGGGACACCGCGACGTACCGGGTCGACGCCGATCAGTCGGCGGTGGGACGCCCGATCAGCCGAAGAGCAGGTCCAGGTGGGCGTCCAGCGCGCCCAGGGCCTCGTCGGCGGTGTACTGGCCGCCGAGCAGGTAGACACCGAGCCCCTCCATCAGCGCCAGCAGGCCGGCTGCGGCGGCGGCGCCGTGGCGGTCGGGGAGGACGCTTGCGATGAACCCGGTGAACTCCGCGGTGTCCTCGTGCAGGCCGGGCGCCGCCGACGGTCGCACCGCCGTGTAGGCGAGGAACGCGAGCGCCACCCGCCCGTCGTCGCGGGTGCGGTCGTCGAGCGGCAGCAGCGCGGCGAGCATCGTGCGCAGCAGCAACCGAGGCGGCGGGTTCGCGCCGAGCCGCGCCACCGCCTCGGTGACCCGGAGTTGACTGCGCTCGCGTACCACGCTCAACGCGAACGCCATCATCTCGTCCTTGGTCCGGAAGTAGTGCTGGACCATTCCGGCGGACACCCCGGCCGCGGCAGCCACGTGTCGGAGGCTCACGGCCTCCAGGCCCTGGTCCGCGGCGACCCGCATCAGCGCGTCCGCGATGAGGGTGCGTCGCTCCTGGTGGTCGACCTTCTTGGGCATGGCCTCGATCGTTTCACAGTGGGTGACCCGGATGACCCGCCAGCGGCGGCGGTCAGCGGCTGACGGTGGTGCCGGCGGGAGTGCCCCGCGCGCTGCGCAGCAGGCCGTCGGGGTCGTCGGCGTACAGTCGCAGCTCGTTCATCGGCGTGGCACCGGTCCTGGCCAGGTCGAAGGTCAGCGGCCGGCGGAGCAGGACGTCGATGCTCGTCTGGCTGCCGACCGAGATGGAGACCACCTTGCGGTCGCCCTCCTGCTCGACCTGCACCGACCTGCTCGACGGCAACGAGCGGTGGCGCTTGCGCAGCGCCTCGACGTCGCTCCACGGGATCCAGATGTCGATCCCCGAGCTGAGCCGCACCCGCAGGCCCCGGTCGCCGACGAGGTGGGGGTGGATCGTCATGCTGGCGAACAGGCCGATCATCCAGAGCAGACCCCAGATGCCGAGGCCCAGCACGATCCAGCGGGCCGGCCGCCACGGCACCACGTGGGTGACGACGATGTCGAAGATCGGGATCTCCACGACCGACAGGGCGATGAAGATGCCCAGGATCGGCTTGACCACGCCGAGGTAGCCGAACGGCTCGTCGCCGGGCTCCAGCGGCAGTGGGCGGCGGCGGGCCCAGACGTACAGGCTGCGCCACGTGGCGGCCTCGGCCCTGGCCGCCCGACGCAGCAGCGGGCCCACCCGCGCCACCGTCGGTGCCTTCGTGTCGGTCATCGTGATCCTTCTCGCTCGGGGGCCAACGGTCAGTGCAGGGTGATGGTTCCGGCGGCACCGTCCACGGTGACGAGCTGTCCGGTGGAGATGGTCCGGGTGGCGTCCGGCACGCAGATGACCGCGGGAATGCCGTACTCCCGGGCCACTGTCGGGCCGTGCGCCATGATCGCGCCGGTCTCGGTGACGAGCGCCGCGGCGGTGAGGAACAGCGGGGTCCAGCCGGGGTCCGTGGTCGCGGCCACCAGAACCTCGCCGGGCTCGATGTGGGCGGTGCCCGGGTCGTGGACGACCCGGGCGGGCCCGGTCACCCGGCCCGCCGACGCACCCACGCCGGCGAGCGTCCCGTCGTCGGCCGGCGTCGGCGGTAGGACGGTCTCGACGTCGGTGCCGTCGGAGAGCAGCGCCACCGGCACCGTCGGCCGCCGCAGCTCCCGGCGGTGCACCGTCCGTCGGGCGGTGACGGTGTCGCGCAGGTCGACACCCTGGTGTACGACGGTGTGCACCTCGTCGAGGGTCAGGAACATGATGTCGTCGGCCTGGTCCAGCAGCCCGGAGTCGTGCAGGTCGGCGCCGATGAGCAGCAGTTGGCGTCGGGTCTCCCGCAGCGGGTACAACCCGGCGAACTTGCCGGCCTCGCGCAGCCCGGCCAACGACCGTGCCCGGCGCAACAGGAACCCGGCCAGCCGGCCCCGCACCGGACGTCGGCGGCGGGCTCGGGTGACCAGCTCCCGCAGCGCCGTCTTCGCCGACACGGCGGACCGCTCGAAGCGCTTGTCGGGGCCCTGCTGGGGATCGGTGACCCGCAGGTAGTTGGCGACCGCGGCGAAGACCGGCGTCGGGTCCTCCGCCCAGCGCGGCACCCCGAGGTCGACCTCCGCGGCGCCCCGGTGGCCGTAGTCGTCCAGGAAGGCCGCCATGCCGACGTCGGGCAGCGCCCCGCGCAGGTAGCGCGCGGCCAACTCGGCCGGCGGGGTGTCGAGGAGGAGCTGTCGGTGCTCGCCCGCGCCCTGGGCGAGCCGCCACAGGGCCAGGTCCATCTCGATGGTGACGTTGTGCGGCATGCCACCCAACACGGCGTGGATCTCGTCCGGGCCGGCGACGCCCTTGAGCAGCGTGGTCGGCAGCGCGGCGGCGAGCATGCCGGCGACGATCGGCCACATGATCGCGTCGGCGCTGTCCTCGTCGCCGTCGCGCTCCTGCACGAAGCGCAGCCGGTCGGCGGTGGTACGCAGGTCGGCGGGGGCGGCTGAGCGTACTCTCAGCTGCTCGACCGCCGCGAACATCCGGGTCCGCGCGGCCTCGGGACGGGCCAGCGCCCGCAGGATGCCCACCACCGCGCGGCCGGCCGTCCGCAGCGACGCGGCCCCCGGTGCCCCGCCGCGCCCGGCGCCGCCGCCGGTCGGGGCGAACCGGGGGTCCGCAAGCACGTGCTGCATCACCGCCTGGGCGCGTGGCCCGAAGTCGACCGCCAGGAGCTTCACCAGTCGTTTGCGGGACGAGCGGTCGCGCGCGAGGTCGGTCAGGTCACCGTAGAGGCGGCCGCCGATGTCGACGATCTCGACCCGCACCCCGAGCGCGGCGAGCATCGCGGCGATCTGCGCGCGCAGCGTGGACATGCCCATCGGGGTGACCGGTTGGAGCATGCCTTGGACGTGCCCGAACTCCAGGTAGACCCGGGGGAGGGGTTTCCCGCTCGGTGGCGGGGCGGGGAACAGGCTGGTGATCGGCCGGGACTGGAGCAGCCACAGCACGTCGTCCGCGTCGATGGCC
Source organism: Micromonospora sp. NPDC003944 (assembly GCF_053605225.1). Taxonomy (NCBI): domain Bacteria; kingdom Bacillati; phylum Actinomycetota; class Actinomycetes; order Micromonosporales; family Micromonosporaceae; genus Micromonospora; species Micromonospora sp. NPDC003944. Next base: position 83,107 of record NZ_JBSGIV010000022.1, on the reverse strand, counting down.
CACTCGACGTCCTGCGGGCAGCCGAAGCGGGTCTGCAACCGTACGCCGGTGGCGCGGAGGCGGGCCAGCTGCGCGGACGTCAGGCAGCCGGTGTCGTCGCGCGTGACCTCGTCGAGCACGTAGTGGTCGACGATCGCGGCGCCGTCCACGACTGTGGTGCCGAGGCCGGGAGCGGCGTCGACAGCCATCTCGTCGCGGCGTCCGGTCAGCGGGTTCGCGGTGAACAACACCCCCGCCACCGTCGGTGTGACCATGCGCTGCACGACGACGGCCATCCGGACCGCTTCGTGGTCGATGCCCCGGGCGTCGCGGTAGGCGGTCGCGCGGTCGCCGTGCAGCGAGTCCCAGCACTTCTCGATGGCGGCGACAAGCTCGGCGCTGCCCGTGACGTCGAGGACGGTGTCCTGCTGCCCGGCGAAGCTCGCGTCCGGCAGGTCCTCGGCGGTGGCGCTGGAGCGCACCGCCACCGGGCCCGCGCCGAGCCGCTCGTACGCGGCGACGACCTCGGCGACGGGGACGACGCCGACCCGGTGTGCCTCGGTGGTGACGCAGAACCCGTCGGGGACCTGCTCGCCGTGCCGGATCAGCTCGCCGAGCCCGGCCGCCTTGCCGCCGACCAGATCGGTCAGGGCGGCGGTCACCTCGGACAGTGCGATCACGTGCATGGCGGCCCACTCTCGTTGCAATACAACTGCATTGCACATGACGGTATCTCGTTTGCGATGCGACTGCAATGTCACCGCTGCGGGGGTGTGGCCTCACGGCGGAGAGGTTGCCGGCATCTGCCATGCTCGGGCCGGTGACGACCGGCCGCCCCAGCACAGCCCGCTCCCACCGCCGCCCCCGACGTCGTTCCCTCCGCATCGTCCTCGCGCTCGTCGCGGTGGCGGCCCTCGTCGGCATCGCGGTGGTCGCGGTGCCGATGCTGCGCCCGGCCGGGCCGCGCCCGCTCTTCCAGATGCCGGTGACCTGCGGCGAGACGTGGCAGCTCAGCACCTACCCCGGTCACGACGACTACGACGTCGACTTCTTCCCGACCGAGGGCGAGACGTGGGGGCGGCCGGTGCTCGCGTCGTACGCCGGCACGGTCACCGTGGCGGGCATCAACGGCTCGCTCGGTGGCCGTAACCCGGAGAACCCGGATGGCCCGCGGGGGCGGGGCGGCGGTTACTGGGTGAAGATCGACCACGGGGGGAAGTGGGAGACGCAGTACCTGCACCTGCTCGAACCGCCACTGGTCACGGTTGGCCAGAAGGTCGCCCAGGGCGACCAGATCGGGAGGCTCGGCAGCACCGGCAACTCCGGCGCGCCGCACCTGCACTACGAGCAGCGGCGCGGTTGGGACAAGGTCGAGACCCACTTCGACGGTATGCCGTCGGGCATCACCACCGACGAACGCGAACAGATCCTCCGGCGGGTGAGCCACAACTGTCCGGCTGTCCCCTGAGGAATGCGGTTTGCCGGGCACGGCTCGGGGCACTGATTCGGGAGACAGTTTCGACCGCAGGGAGGAGCCAGCCATGGTCAAGGGTGACGTCGACACGTACCACGAGGACGGGCAGTGGAAGAACAAGCCGGAGGGTCACGAGCGGGCCACCAGCACGCATGACGTGAAGGCCGACGCGCAGGCCCAGGGCCGCGAGATGGCGGCCGACCGTGGCGTCGAGCACGTGATCAAGAAGCAGGACGGCACGATCGGGGAGAAGAACACCTACCCCCGCAGCCGCGACCCTCGGGACATCGAGGGCTGAACCTCTCCTTCTTGCGGACTGACCTCCTCGGCTCTGGCCGGGGAGGTCAGTCCGTTGATATGCGGGGTGGCCGAGCTTCCGGGTACGGGAATTATGGGCGTTTTGGGGGGTTATAGTCCAGATCGGGACTGAAGTGAAAGCTGGGAGTGGACATGTCGTTTCGGGGCCGGCGTCGTCCGAGCAGCATCGCAGCGCTGGCGTCAGCCGTGACCGTGGGCGCTCTCGCGGTCGCGGTCACGCCGTTGCCGGCGTCGGCGGCCGGTTCCGTTCTGTTCGACCAGCCGTTCCGCAACAACACCGCGAACGGCATCGGCGCGGTGGCGGTGCCAGCCGTGCCCGGCGTCCTCGCCACCAACGCCGCCTGCCTGACCGCAGCCGGCAACTCCACCACCGGTCCGCTGCTCAGCTGCACCAGCTCCACCGACCCGCAGGGCTCGGGCAAGCTGCGCCTCACCCCCGCCGCCGTCACCCGGCAGGGCGGGGTGTTCGGGGCGGTGAGCGTGCCCACCTCGCAGGGCCTGCACGTCACCTTCAACACCTACCAGTACGGCGGCACCAACCCCGGGGCGGACGGCCTCGCCTTCGTACTGGCCGCCGTGGACCCGGCCAACCCGAGGTCACCGTCGACCCTCGGCCAGCCGGGCGGCTCGCTTGGTTACTCGGCGGCGTTCAACGGCGTGTCCGCGGGTCTCTCCAACGGCTACCTGGGCGTCGGGCTCGACGTCTTCGGCAACTACAGCAACAGCACGTACCAGGGCACCGGCTGCACGAACCCGCCGTACATCTCGACCACCGGCGGACGGGTTCCTGGCCAGGTGGTGATCCGCGGGCCGGGCCGCACCGGCGTCGGCTACTGCGCGATCAACAGCACCGCCGGCAGCACCTCGACCCCTGCCCTTCCGCTGCGGGCCAGCACCCGGGCCGCGTCCGTGGTGCCGGTCGAGGTCGTCATCAACACGACCACCTCCCCGTACACCACCGACACCGGCATCACCACACCCGCCGGCCAGTACCGGGTCCGGTTCACCCCGGTCGGCGGGTCCGCCCGGACCATGGAGGGCACGCTTCCGGCCGTGTCGCCGAGCCTGTATCCGTCGCCGACCTGGCTGACCGCAAGTGGCTATCCACGGCAGGTCGCCTTCGGTTGGGTGGGCTCGACCGGCTCGGTCACCGACTTCCACGAGGTCGACAACGCCCGGGCGGTCAGCTTCAACCCGGTGCCGGACCTGAACGTCACACAGGCCAGCGCGGTCGCCGCCGCCCCCCAACCCGGCGACCCGGTCACCTACTCGATCACCGCCGGGGTCGACGCCGGCGCCACCGAGACGGCGCCGATCTCGGTCACCCAGACCGTGCCGGCCGGGGTCGTCCCGCGCGCCGCCTACGGTTCCGGCTGGGTCTGCGCCGAACCGTCCGGCCAGACCGTCACCTGCACCAACAGCAACGGACCGTTCGCCGGTGGCGCCTCGCTGCCGCCCATCACGGTCGTCGCGACGATCACCGGCACCGGGGTCACCCCGACGCAGATCCAGACCGGGACAGTGGCGACGTCGTCGTCGATCGACGCGAACCCGGGCCTCGCCACCGGCACCACGCCTGTCGCGCCGGCCACCGCGCCCAGCGGCGTCACCGTCGCCCCGGCCCAGAGTTCGGTCTCCGGGGGCATCCCGGTCACCGTCAGCGGCAGCAACCTCACCGGCGCGACAGCGATCACCATCGGTACGGCCGCCGAACAGCAGGCCGGCACGTCGGTGCTGCTGGTGCCGTGCACCTCCGGCCCGGCCGCCGGCTGCTTCACCGTGAACCCCAACGGCACCCTCGCCGTCTCCGCCATGCCCGCCCGGTCCAGCCCCGCGACGGTCACGGTAAGCGTCGTCACCCGAGGCTCCGCCGGGTCGGCGAACTTCGTCTACGCGTCCACGCCCGGTACGCCGACCACGCCCACCGCGGTCGCCGGTGTCACCAGCGCCACCGTGAGCTGGACTGCGCCGGCGAACAACGGCAGCCCGATCACCAGCTACCTGATCACCCCGATCCGGGACGGGGTCACCCAACCGACCCTCACGTTCGACGCCTCCACCACCAGCCGCACCCTGACCGGGCTGACCGCGGGCTCGTCGTACGCCTTCCGGGTCGCGGCGGTGAACGCGTTCGGAACCGGCGCGGCAAGCCCACCCTCGGCGGCGGTGGTCCCGTACACCCTGCCGGAAGCGCCGACGAACGCCTCGGCCACGGCGGGGACCAACGCCGCCAGGGTGAGCTGGACGGCCCCGGCCAACGGGGGGTCGCCGATCACCGGTTACACCGTGACGCCCTACCTGAACGGTGTGGCCCAGGCCCCGCAGACCTTCACCGGAACCGCCACGGCCCAGGTCGTCACCGGGCTGACCGGCGGTGCCTCCTACACCTTCCGGGTGGCCGCGACGAACGCCGCCGGGACCGGCCCGCAGTCGGCCCCCACCACGGCGGTGACGGTCAACGCGTCGCCCACGCTCACCTTCCCACCACCCCCACCCGGCAAGGCGTACGACCCGTACCAGTACCAGTTGACGGTGACCGGCGGCACCGGCCCGTACACCTGGGCGGTAAGCGCCGGGAGCCTGCCCGCCGGGCTGACCCTCGACCCGCTCACCGGCCTGCTCTCCGGCACCCCCACCGTCGCCGGGACGTTCCCGTTCACGGTGCGGGTCACCGACTCGTTCGACAGGTCCGCGAGCCGGCCGGTGCAGCTGGTCATCACGCCGCTCGGCGGGCTCTCCATAAGTGTTCCGGCGATCTCTGGACTGGGCACCGTCAGCTCGGGCGCGACGGGTGTCTCGGGCCAGCTCGGCCCGGTGACGGTCACCGACGACCGGGGCCCGTACTCCGGGAACTGGGTCACCGTCGTCTCCAGCACGAACATGACCACGGGCTCCGGCTCGGGCGGCGAGTCCATCCCCAACAGCAACATCACGTACGCCTCCGGGGAGGCCCTCGCGACCACCGGCGTCGGAACGTTCGTCCCACAGCCCGGGGCGGTGCTGAACACGCCGCGTACCGCCGCCGGGTGGTCCGGCCAGGCCGGGGGCCCGAACACCGCCACCTGGAACCCGACCCTCTGGGTGACCCTGCCGTCCGGGGTCGTGGTCGGCAACTACGTAGCGGTCGTCACGCACTCCGTCATCTAGCACCCCGCCCCGCCCTGCCCCGCCCCGCCCTGCCGTGCCGTGCCCTGCCCTGCCCCGCCCTGGCCTGCGTCGATCATGGAGTTGTGGTGGGTGACAAACCATCCGTGTGGCGCCCGAACTGGGCACCACAACTCCATGATCGACGTGGTCGGACGGTGCTGCCCGGCCGTTCCGGGGGGAACGGCCGGGCAGTGTCGAGGGACGGGGGCGTCAGACGAACTGCATCCGGTGCCGGCGGACGAGATACCAACCACCAAGGGTGACAAGCACCAGCAGGGCGATCCCGCCGACCGTGTAGACCAGCCAGCTCGGCCCGCTCGACGTCGCGACCGCCATCGGCGCGGCGACGGGGAGGGCGATCGTCCCGGTCGCGGTGCGTTCCACGGTGCCGCTGGCGAGCTTCGCGTGCACCTCCCAGGTGCCCGCGGGCAGGGACTGGTTGACCTCGATGCGGACCTGGCCGTTCTGGCCGGGCAGGATCGTCACGCCGTTCGTCACCTTGAACGGGCCGGCCTGCACCGCCGCCTTGCGCAGCGTCAGCGTCCCGGTCATGTCCAGCGCGCGCTGGCCGGTGTTGGTGACCGTCGCGGTGACCACCGGGAACTCGCCGGGGCCGGGCTCGGCGGCCAGCCCGTCGATCCGGAAGTCCGTCGGCGGCTCACCACCCGGACCGATGTCGAGGTAGACGCGGATGCCCACCCGGTGGATCTGGGTGACGTTGCCGGTGCGTTCCTTCGCGCTGGTGACCTGCGCCCAGATCGCGGCGTACCGCTCGCCCTTCGACGCCTTCCTCGGCACGGCGATCTCGACCTCGACCGGCCGTCGCTCGCCCGGCCCCAGCTCCATCGTGGCGGTCCTGAGTCGGATCCACCCGCTGAGTTCGTTGCCCGTGCGTGCCTCGGGCACGGTGAAGGCGTTGTTCTCGACCGACGCCGCGCCCGAGTAGAACTCGATCTTCTGCGTCTCGGCGGAGGTGTTCTGCACCTCGACCCGGCGGTTGATCGTCGTCCCGGGCTTGAGGTGGTCCACGATGTACACCTGGGCGCGCGGGTCCTGCACCCGACTTGCCGGAATGTCCAGCATGCGGATGCTGATGGCGGCCTCCTCGGCCGGGTCCTGTCGCTGCTCCCGCACGGCAACGGCTGGTGCCGCCGAAACCCCGAGCGCCACGAGGGCGACCGAGGCCAGCAACACCAGCCGGCCGAGCGGCTCAGAACACCGAATGTGTCACCGTCCCGGTGTAGACACCCTGGACGGTGCCGACGGGGATGTTCACCACCAGAGTGGGGTTCCAGGTGGCGAAGTTGTTGCCGGTGCCACCGGTGTGGCTCATCGCCGTCCGGGGGACGTTGATGATCACCTGCTGGGCCGCGGTGGGCTGACCCGGTGTGAAGGTGCCACCACCGGCGGTCGCGGTGGCGGGGCCGGACCAGTACAGGACGTTGATGTTCGGGATCGTCTCGCCGGAGGAGCCGCCGCCGGTGGTGAAGTCGGTGGAGATCACGTTTGCGGTCCAGTTGGGGGTGAGCGACCCGCGCTGGTCCAGCACCGTGACCGGGCCGAGCTGGCCGGTGACGGTGGAGCCCTCCACGCCGTGTCCGATGTTCGCCGTCGCCGGAACGGTGATCGACAGGCCACCTGCGGCGTCGACGGTGAGGGTCACGATCGTGTCGCCGGTGGTGTCCGCGGCGGCCGGCCCGGCGAGCGCGACGACGGCGGCCACGCCGGCCATGCCCGCGAGAATCTTTCTACGCATCAAGTCTCCTTTGTCCGAAAGAACCCTGAGAAGCAGTTAAGAGACTAACTACGCAAAACGCCCATAAAGGCCGGAATGGCGCGAGCATCACCCGTGGGCGGTCGATGATCGTGCTCGATCCTGGATGTAGTGGCGTCGTGTGTGCGGGAGGGGCCTGTTTCCTGGATCGAGCACGATCATGGATGGTCCGCTGCGCGCGCTGGGTCCGCTGCGCGCGCTGGGCCCGCTGCGCGCGCTGGGTCCGCTGCGCGCGCTGGGTCCGCTGCGCGCGCTGGGTCCGCGCGGAAAGCGGGCACGGCAAGGGCTCGGCGCCGTGCTGGCCGCCGAGCCCCGCGAGCAGATTCAGGCCGGGACCACGTACGGGAACGTGGCCGAACGGGCGGCCTTCGTGACCTCCGAGCTGAGACCGGACGTGGTACCGGTGTTGAGGACCAGGGAGAACATCACCTCTGGTGCGTTGTCGGCCAGGGCGCGGCCGTTGCGGACCGCGAAGCCGAAGTTCGCGGCCGTGCCGACCTTGTAGGACAGCAGGTCCGGGTAGAGCTGCCGGGCGACGCTCCAGCCGTACGCCTGTGGGTCCGGTGCGGTGCCGTTGGCCTTGACGACCCCGGCGACCGCGTTGGCGATCTCCTCGCCGCCCTCGGTGAGGTCGCTGCCGGGGTGCCTGAAGTTGGCGGGGTCAGAGAAGTCGGTGTCGTGGGGCCAGAAGATCGGCCACATCATCGGGTGCCCGGCGCGGTTGATCTGCCGCCAGCCGCCGGCGTCGGTGGCCAGCATGGTGCGGCACCAGACGCCGATCTCGGTGCCGTCGCGCAGGAGTGGCTCGTCATGGGAGACCTCGAGGACTATCGACTCGACGGTGGTGCCGGCGAAGCTGTTCTTCGCCTGGTCGACCCGCCACGCCGAGCGGTCCACCGGCGAACCGTTCTTGACCGCGCCGTTGATGGTGGCGAGTTCGTCGAGGTCGACGAAGAAGGGATCGGTGATCCGCCCGGCCCAGATCCGGACGTTGCCGCCGGTCGTCACCTCGCCGGTCCGGCCCTCGGCGACCGGGGTGCCCATCGCGGCGTCGTCGCGGGCGTCCGCGCCGGTCAGCTCGTACAGCTGGAGGGCCTGCCGGGCGTCGCCGTCCGGCTCGCCGAAGGCGAACCGGTAGGTCAGGTCCTCCACCTCGGTGCCGTTGATGTGAATCTTGATCTCGTAGCGCGCCTCGGCGTGGAAGCCGCGCTTGATGTCGGCCTTGGTCACCGAGCTGTTGACGTCCATCACGAACACCGTGGCGCGGTCGCCGTTGAAGACGTACAGATCGTCGATGTACAACTGGCCGCCCTGGGCGGCGAGTGGGGTATCGAGGTGGTGCGACATGGGCTCACTCCCGGAACTGCCGGATTCTGGACTAATCCGAACATAGTGGGCGTGAGCCTGGCTCCCGGCCCATCGCGTCAATCCGGTCCAGGCGGGGGGAGCGGGGCCCGCACGGCGGTGGGCCGCCCGAGGTGTCCTCGGACGGCCCACCGGTTCGCGCCCGTGTCGTCAGATCCGAGACCACTTCTGGTTGGCGGCGCCGAGGCAGTCCCACAGGTGCAGCTTGCCGCCGTTGTTCGGGTTGGCCTCCCGTACGTCCACGCACTTGTTGGCGTTGAGGTTGACCAGGTCGCCGGCGGCGTTGAGGGTGAAGCGTTGCGCGGTGTTGCCGTTGCAGCTGACCAGGTTGACCTCGGTGCCGTTCGCGGTGCCGGCCCAGGCCGGGTCCATGCACTTGCCCATCGCGCGGACGGTCCCGTCGGAGGCGAAGGTCCAGCTCTGGGCCGCCGTGGTGTTGCAGTCCCAGATCTGGAGCTTGGCGCCCTCCACCGGGTTGGCGCCGGGGATGTCGATGCAGCGGCCACTCTGCGCGCCCCGGATCCGGCTGGTGCCGGGAGCCGGGTCGCCCCCGCCGGAGGTGTAGCTGGACACCCGGACGTAGTCGACGAGCATCTGCTGGGGGAATTGGGTCGAGCCGTCCGGGTAGCCGGGCCAGTTACCACCGACCGCCACGTTGAGGATCATGAAGAAGGGGTGGTCGAACACCCAGCGGCTGCCGCCGAGGCGTGCCGGGTCGACCCGGTGGTACTGCACTCCGTCGACGTACCAGGTGATCACGTTCGGCTCCCAGTCCACCCGGTAGGTGTGGAAGGCGTCGGCGAGCGGCGCGCCGAGCGTGCGGCTGCCCGTGATGCCACCGCCGCCGGAGTAGCCGGGCCCGTGCACGGTGCCGTAGACGGTGTTGGGCTCCCGGCCGATGTTCTCCATGATGTCGATCTCGCCCGCGTCGGGCCACCCGCCGCCGGTGCCGAGCATCCAGAAGGCCGGCCAGATGCCCTGACCGCGCGGGATCTTGATCCGGGCCTCGAAGCGCCCGTACGTCTGGGTGAAGGTGGCCGCCGTCAGCAACCGCGCCGACGTGTACTCACAGCGCCCGTAGTGGCACTGGTAGTTGGCGGGGTTGTCCCGGCGGGCGGTGATGACGAGGTTGCCCTGGCCGTCGTGCACGGCGTTGCTCGTGCTGTTCGTGTAGTACTGCCGCTCGTTGTTGCCCCATCCGCCGCCGCCGATGTCGAACCGCCACTTGTTCTGGTCGACGGGCGTACCGGCCGGGGAGTTGAACTCGTCCTGCCAGCTGATCGGGCCGATGGCGGCCTCGGCCCGGTCGGGGTGCGCCGGGACGACGAGCGCCGTCGTGGTCGCGACGAGGGCGACCGCCAGGAGTACGAGGGGACGGAAGCGGAGGCTGGGCCGGGCTGTGAACACGGGAGGCTCCTCAGCGTGGGGGTGGTGAAGGGGGTCTACCAGGATAGAGAGCGCTCTCTAAAGCGAAGCATGTCGATATCGTGTCTTTCTGTCAAGAGTGTTTCCAATATTACGACCGTCCGTTACCGCCCGATGCGAACGAGTGAGCGAGTGTCGGCCACCGGGGCCGAGTCGGCCGGTACCTCCGAGATGGACGGCGCTGGTCCGTCCAAGGGCTCGGCGTGCCCATCGACGGAGTTCGGCCGGGGGCGGCGGGTTACTCGATAGCGGTCGAATCGACCCTTCCTATTGCCGTGGGGCGTCCACGCGGGACAGGATGGCGAGGCGTGCTGGAAACGTTCCCGTAACCTGCGCGCTGCTGGTCTCTGTCACAAGGAAGTGGGAGTCAGTCATGAGCGAGGCGTCGACGGCGCTGGGTGTGCGCCTCTACCCGGATCTGGTCGAGCGGGGTGGCCTGGCCCTCGCGCTCATCGAAACCGCCACCCACCACGGGCTCGACGTCGGCCGGGTGACCGCTCCGGAGCAGGGGCGGGCCCGCTTCACCTGCGCCGAACTGCACTCCGACGAGGGTGTGGTGTGCGTCAAGCTGGGCTCGCAGGCCCGATACTTCATGATCGATCTTCGCGTCTCGGGGGAGGTTCTCGCCCGCGGTGACGTGATGGACCTGCTGAAGGTCGCCCAGGTGGCTGCGGCCTGGCGGGCCGGTCTGACCGTCGCCGAGCTGACCGCCCGGTTCCCGTTCATGGAGGAGATCACGCACCGCCCATCGCCGGTTGCCCAGGTCAGCTAGCGCGGGCCGGTCAGCAGCGCAGCCGAGGTGGCAGGGGTGACTCGGCACCGACCTCGCGGTTGAGGTAGGTCGACTGCGCGAAGGCGACGAACAGTTCCGCGTCGGTCGCCGTGGAGGCCAGTCCGAACGAGACACGAACGGCGCCACCCGTGGGCAGACGCAGCGCGGCGAGGTACTCATCGATCGTGCCGACCCGCGCCAACAGCCGCTGTCGTGTCGACGTCCGGCTGATGCCGAACGCGCCCTCGCCCGCGCCGGGGTTGCAGAAACAGCCGGTACGCAGGGAGAAGCCGGCCGCCGCGGCCTCCCGTGCGACGAGCCGTTCGTCGACGAGCGTGCCGTCCGGGTGACGGAGGTTGAACGTCACCGTGCCACCACGCCCCGCACCCGTTGTCGGCCCGTACACCTCCACCAGGGGTCCACCGCTGTCGTGCCGCAGGGTGGCCAGCCGCCCCAGCAGCCATTCGGTGAGGAGGCCGACCCGGGAGCGCACGACGTCCACGCCGATCGAGTCGAGCCAGCGCAGCCCGAACTCCACGTCGGGGATGCTCAGGAAGTTGAGCGTGCCGTCCTCGAACGCCGACTCGTCGTCCATCGGCCGGTGCCAGTCGCCCTGCACGCTGACCGCGCGAATGGTGCCGCCGGCGAACCACGGCCGGCGCAACCGGGCCAGCGCCGTGCGGCGGGCCAGCAGCGCGCCGACCCCGGTCGGGTAGCCGAAGAGCTTGTACCAGCTCAGGCAGACGAAGTCCGGCCTGACGACGCTGAGGTCCAGCCGGTTCGTCGGAGCGAAGGCGGCGGCGTCGAGCAGCACGTCGTAGCCCCGCTTGTGGGCCAGCTCCACCCAGTCGAGCGGGTGCTGCACCCCGGAGAAGTTGCTCTGGGCCGGATAGGCGAACAGCCCCCGACGACCCGACCGAACCCACCGACGGGTCAGGCCGCCCCGTCCGGCGTCGAGCGCCGCGACCAGCTCCGACTCGGCGACCCGCAGCTCCGGCCCGCTCAGCGGCACGTAGCGCACGGTGGCGCCGGCCGACCTGGCGTACTCGCGGATGCCGTTCACCGAGTTGTGGTTGTCCCAGGTCAGGACCAGCGGGGCGGCCCGGCCGAACTCGTACGCCTCGCCGATGAGCCGGCAGGCGCCGCTGGCGTTCGGAGTGAAGACGACCGTGTACTCGGCCGGGTCGGCGCGGAAGAAGTCGAGCACCGCGCGCCGCGCCGACTCCACAAGCGAACCCGCCGCCACACTCGTCGGGTTCTCCGAGTGCGGGTTGCTGTACAGGCCGGCGAGCAGCCGGTCGTGGTGGGCGCGCACCTGGGCCTGGGCCGCCACACCGGCCCCGGCGTAGTCGAGGTACACCTGCCCGTCGGTGTCCAGGTGCCGGTACTCGGTGGCGCGCAGCTCGTCGATGCGGCCGGTGGCGGCGTACCCCGGCAACGTCGTGGGGGAGGCGTGCACGCCCGGCTCAGGACGCACGGCGGGGATCCCGTCGGAGCAGGACCGCCCAGGCCGCACCCAGGAAGAGCAGCACGAACCCGCCGAGGACCAGCCAGTCGACCCACACCGGCCGGGAGAGGCTGTCGCCGTACGTGGCAAGCAGCGGCGGGCCGAGCGGGGAGCCGCCGTCGCGCCAGAGTCGCTCCACCCCGGCGGTGTGCCCCAACCCCTCGAACGCCCACCGGTTCGACATCGCGTAGCTCAGCCACTGCCCGCCGACCGCCATGGCCGGCACCGGCAGGATCGCCCCGACGAACAGCACCTGGGGAAAGCACAGCATCGGCAGCATGAGCGTCGCCTGGGCAGCGTCGGAGACGGCCGCCGAGCACAGCAGACCGAGGGCGAGCGCCGCCGCCGAGGAGAGCAGCAGGGTCGCGTACAGGGCGGCGAAGTCGCTTCCGCCGACCGGCGGCAGCCGGTCCATGCCGCGCAGCACCCCGAGCAGGGCCAGGTCCACCAGGGCCAGCAGCGGCAGGAGCACCGCCACCTTCGCCATCAGGTACGGGGACAGCCGGACCCCGGCCAGCCGCTCCCGGCGGAGGACCGGCAGCTCGGTGCAGATCTGGAGGAGCCCGTAGGTCAACCCGAAGAAGAAGCCGCCGAACGCGATCCAGAACAGGATCATCACGGTCACCGTCGGGCTGGGGCTGGTCGGCGCGAACGCCCCCGGACGGAACAGCAGCGCGAACATGCCGAGCACCATCAGCGGGGAGCCGAGCAGGATCGCCAGGGTCAGCCGGTTGCGCACGACGATCTCCGAGTTGCGCGCGGTGAGGACCGCCCACTGGCGCAGCCGGCCGACCCGTCGAGGCGGCGCGACGAGGCCGCCGTCGTCGGTCGGGCGGGTCGGCTGCTCGGTCGTACGCTGCTCGGTCGTACGCTGCTCGGTCGTACGCTGCTCGGTCGTACGCTGCTCGCTCGTACGTTGCGCGGCGAAGCGGTCGGGCCACTCGGTGGGTTGCGTCACCTCGTCGAGCCGCAGGTGCACCTCGACGAGGGACCGCAGGCCGAAGAACTCCCGGGCGGTGGCCGGGGTGCCGGTGAACGCCAGGCGGCCCTCACGGGTCAGCACGACGATCCGGTCGCAGTGGTCCACGTCGGTGACCTGGTGGGTGGTCAGCACGACCGTCGCTCCCGTGTCGGCGAGCGCGCGGAGCACCCGGAGCAGTTCCACGGCGATTGCCGGGTCCAACCCGGAGGTGGGTTCGTCGAGGAAGAACACACCGGGCCGGGTGAGCAACTCGACGGCGATGCTGGCGCGCTTGCGTTCACCACCGCTGAGCAGCCCGACAGGCGTGGCGGCCCGGTCGGTGAGTCGCAGTTCGGCGAGCACCTCGGCGACCCGGTCACCGATCTCGGTCGCCCCGGTGGTGGAGGGGAGGCGCAGCCGGGCGGCGTACCGCAGGGTGCGGGCCAGGGGTAGCTCGCGGTGGATGATGTCGTCCTGGGGAACGACGCCGATCGCGCCGGCCCCGGTGGCGCCGTCGTACGTCACGGTGCCCGTCGTGGGTCGCTGTATCCCGGCGAGGACCTCCAACAGGGTGGTCTTGCCGGCGCCACTCGCACCGATGATCGCGACCAACTCGCCCGGCACGATGCTCAGGGAGATGTCGGCCAGGATCTGGCGACCGCTCCGGACGCTCCGGGTGATCCCCTGAGCGGCGATGCCGACGCCGGCACGCGGGGGAGACGTGGTCTGCTCGGTCGTCATGTCGAGTGCTCGATCCGGTCGGGAAGTGGTCCGCCTGCACATCGTGCCTCGCCGATGTTACTGAGCGACCGCGCAGTACGCCCGGAGTGGACGGTCAGCGACCGTCGCCCGTTCAGTCAGTGGTGCTCCGCGCCTGCGCCGGCACCTGGAGGAGATCCAGGCAGTTGCGCCACAGCGTCTCCAACTGGGTCGGGTCGTTGAGCAGCTTCGCGAGCAGGACCCGCCCTTCGATCTGGGCGACGATCGATCGGGCGGCCTCCCGGGTGTCCACCGACGGGCCGGCCAGGCCGCGCTCCTTCGCCTGCGCGACGACCTGCTCGATGAGGCTGATCTGCTCCTCGAAGATCTCCTGGAGTCGACCGCGGATCTCCTCGGCCCGGTTGCTGAGTTCGAGGGCGAGGTTGCCGAACAGGCAGCCCGCGACCACTCCGGCCTTCTGCTTGCCGACGCGCTGGACCTCCTCGGTGGCCTCGAACAGGTCGCGGAGCCGCTGGAGCGGGTCGCGCTCGCTGCCGAGCACCTGCTCCCACTGGCGGCGCTGGGTGACCCAGTGCTCGTCGATGACGGTGCGGGCGAGCGCCTGCTTGGACTCGAAGAAGTAGTAGAAGCTGCCCTTCGGCACGCCGGCCGCCGCGCAGATCTCGGCGACGCCGAGAGCCGTGTAGCCGCGCTGCTCGATCAGCGCGGCGGCCGCGTCGAGGATCTTGTTCTTCGCGTCACTGGTCCGTCCCATGCTTTGACGATACACGACCAGTCGTCTAGCTTTTAGTAGACCAGTCGTCTAGGGAAGGTGGTTTCCTCATGAACAGCGCTCAGGGACAGAAGGTCGTTGTGATCACCGGCGCCTCGCAGGGCATCGGCGCCGGCCTCGTGGAGGCTTACCGCAAGCTCGGGTACGGCGTCGTGGCGACCTCACGTTCGATCGGTGCCTCCGACGACCCGGAGATCGTCACCGTTCGGGGCGACATCGCCGAGGCCGACACGGCCGAACGGGTGGTGCGTGCCGCTCTGGACCACTTCGGGCGGATCGACACCCTGGTGAACAACGCCGGCGTCTTCGTCGCCAAGCCGTTCACCGACTACACCGACGAGGACTACGACCAGGTCACCGGGATCAACCTCGCCGGCTTCTTCCACCTCACCCGGCGCGTCATGCCGCACCTGCTGGCCAGCGGCGCCGGTCACATCGTCAGCATCACGACCAGCTTCGTCGACCAGCCCAACTCGAACGTCCCGTCGGTGCTCGCTTCGCTGACCAAGGGCGGTCTCAGCTCGGCGACGAAGTCGCTGGCCATCGAGTACGCGGGTCGCGGTGTACGGGTCAACGCCGTCGCGCCGGGCGTCATCAAGACCCCGATGCACCCGGTCGAGACGCACCAGACGCTTGCGGGTCTGCACCCGGTGGGCCGGATGGGCGAGACCAGCGACGTCGTCGACGCCGTCGTCTACCTCGAGTCCGCCCCGTTCGTCACCGGCGAGATCCTGCACGTCGACGGCGGCCAGAACGCCGGTCACTGACTCCGGCCAGACCGAGAAGGAGCGACCATGCCGATTGTGAACATCCAGATCACCCGCGAGGGCAGCACCCCGGGCGCGACCGCGGCGACCGCCGAGGAGAAGGCCGCCATCATCAAGGGGGTGAGTGAGCTGCTGCGCGACGTCCTCAACAAGCCGTTGACGTCGACCTTCGTGGTGATCGACGAGGTCGAGACCGAGAACTGGGGTCGCGGTGGCCTCCCGGTCGAACAGTTCCGCAAGCAACAGGCGCACCAGTAGGACCGGATGTCCGCCAGCCTGGCGGAACGTCCACCTCGATGGCGAGGATCCTGCCCGGCGACGGCCGGTGAGACATCCCGCGCGACGGCTTCGCGCGCCGGTGGATCACCGGCCGCCGCCACCCGGCGGAACTGATCATGCTGTGCGACCGTTGACCCGTGATCAGCACGTGGTTGGTCACCCGGAAGGAGACCGACTCATGGATCTGCCCGAGGACCTGCTCACGCTGCTGCGCGAGCCGAGCACCTGTTTCGTCACGACGCTGATGCCTGACGGCTCACCACAGCTCACCCAGACCTGGGTGGACACCGACGGCACGCACATCCTGATCAACACGGTGGAGACCCACCAGAAGACCCGGAACGTCCGGCGAGACCCCCGAGTTGCGGTGGCGGTCTCCGACCCGCAGAAGCCGGGCCGCTACCACGAGGTCCGGGGGCGGGTCGTGCGCACCAGCACCGAGGGCGCCGCGGAGCACATCGACCGGCTGGCCCAGCGCTACCTCGGTGGGCCGTACCCGTGGTTCGGCGGCCGTGACCAGATTCGGATCATCCTGACCATCGAGCCTGACCGGGTGCGGGCGATGGGCTGACGGCGTCAGGCGGCTGCCGCCACCTCGCTGAAGAACTGCCGCAGCGCGTCGGCCACCAGGGTCGGCACGGCGATCGCGGACCACCTGGTGATGTCCGTGCTGTCCTGGGGGACTGCCTCGAGCTGGTGCAACCAGCCGACCGCCGAGCGGCGCGCCTCGACCGGGTCAGGCACCCGACGACCGGCGGCCATCGCGTTGACGATCTCAGCCGGAACCCGCGACACGTCGTTCAGGGCCGCCGCCATCGCGGCGGGGTCGACGCGTTCGAAGGCGGCACGGTACCTGTCGATACACATCGCCCCGGGACGGGCATGAACGGCCCGCCCGGGGGAAGACCGGCCGTTCCGCCGCCGAACAGGAGAGCCGGGATGAGAGCCGTCGTGTACGCGGGCGTCCGGACTGTCGACGTGCGGGAGGTGCCCGACGCGACGATCGAGGCGGAGACCGACGTGCTCGTTCGGATCACCTCCACCGCCCTGTGCGGCACCGACCTGCACATGTACGACGGGCGAACCAGCGCCGAGCCCGGTCTGGTGCTCGGTCACGAACCGCTGGGTGTGGTGCAGGAGGTGGGCGCCGCCGTGCAGACCGTCCGGCCGGGCACCCGGGTGGTGATCCCCACGCACCTGTTCTGCGGCACGTGTGTGATGTGCGCTCGCGGGCTCTCGGCGGCCTGTCTGCGAGCCCGCGCCGAAGGGCCGGGTGCGGCATACGGGTACGCCGGCATGGGCCCGTACCGCGGGGCGCAGGCCGACCTGCTGCGCGTGCCGTGGGCCGACGCCAACTGCGTACCCCTGCCGGGCGAGCCGGGGGACACGTACGAGGACGACTTCGTGCTGCTCGCCGACGCGTTCGTCACCGGATGGCACGCTGCCGCCACCCTCGCCGAGGTCGAGCCCGGCGACACCGTGGCGGTGTTCGGCGCTGGCACCGTCGGTCTGCTCGGCGCCTACTCGGCGCTGCTGCGCGGCGCCCGGGTCGTGTACTGCGTCGACGGCGTCGACGCCCGGCTCGACAAGGCCGGCGAGATCGGCGCCGTGCCGATCGACTTCCGCCGGGGCGACCCCGTTGAGCAGATCCGCGCCGACCGGGCCCGGACCGGGCTGCCCCTCGGCGAGGAGAAGGTGGGCGGAGTCGACAAGGTCATCGACGCGGTCGGGTTCCAGGCCCGCGACCGGGAGCACCCTGACCGGGAGCGTCCGAACCAGGTCATCACCGACGCGGCCCGGCTGGTCAACGCCGCTGGCGCGATCGCGGTCGCGGGCGTGTACCCGGACCGGGACCCACACCCCGGCCCCGGTGCGGACAACCACGAGAACATCGTCGCGCCCTGGGGTGCGCTGTTCAGCAAGGGAGTCGCGGTCCGGTTCGGCCGTACCCACGACCGCCGCTACACCGTCCTGCTGCGGGATCTGGTCGTCGCGGGCCGGGCGCGGCCCAGCATGGTCGTCACCCACCACGGCACCCTCGCCGACGCCGCCGAGCTCTACCGCCGCTTCGACCGCCGGGAGGACGGGGTGATCAAGGTGGTGCTGCGCCCGTCCTGACGGCCCCTCGCCGATCTTGCGGTTTCGGTTGTCGACATGGGGTGATACGCCCCTTGTGTCGCGACAGAAAGTGCAAGATCGCGGGCAAGGGGCGTCCTGGCCCATCGATCATGGAGTTGTGGTGCCTGCTTTGTCGTTCTGTGAGTGCTTTGTCACCCGCCACAACTCCATGATCGACGAGGCGACGTGGGCGAGGCGGGGTGCACTGGTTTGCGGCGGCGCTTGAGGGAGTGCCCGCGGGGTGGCGGCGAACTTCCCGATCCGCTCTTTAGGGGACGTTGAGCGCATGTCCGTCTGCTGGTGGGGCGTCCGGCGAGACGACAGTCGTCGATTCGGCCCGCGCGTAGAGGCGTGGGTCACACCGTCGGGCGAGGGGCGTGGTGTCGTCGTGGGCGAGGTGCCGACGTTACCGTTGGGTCACGATCACTCGATGGTGGCGAGGGCGCCTGTCGTCGCGCCCGCTCGGGCTGGCGGCGGATCGTGCCTGGTGACGGGCCTCTCGGTGGTGACCGGAGCCGATCTTGGGCCCATCTTCCATTTGACAACGTTGCCACCGGCAGGCCAAGGTGCCCTGGGTGGCCATGGAGGCGGCTGTGACGGGCGAATACTGTGCTACGTCTATATTGCCGGATTGTTACTTTTTCAACAGGCCCTCGCCTTGCGGATGACCCTCCGGCCGCAATACGTTGCCGTCAACAACAAAACCAAGTGAAGGTTCAACCTTCCGGAGGCAACCGATGACGTTGGCGAGGTGGTACGAGCTATGAGCGACGTGCCGATCCTCCTTGAGATGCGCTCCATCACCAAGGAGTTCCCCGGAGTCAAGGCCCTCTCCGACGTCAACCTGGTGGTTCGCGCCGGCGAGATCCATGCCATCTGCGGCGAGAACGGTGCGGGCAAGTCCACGCTGATGAAGGTGCTCAGCGGGGTCTACCCACACGGCAGCTACGACGGCAAGATCGTTTACCAGGGGTCGGAGAGCAAGTTCTCCGACATCCGGGCCAGCGAGAACGCCGGCATCGTGATCATCCACCAGGAGCTCGCGCTCATCCCCGGGATGTCGATCGCCGAGAACATCTTCCTCGGCAACGAACCGCGCAAGCGGGGCGCGATCGACTGGAAGGCCGCGAACCGGATGGCGCTTGACCTGATGGCCCGGGTCGGTCTTGAAGAAGACCCGGACACCCTGGTCAAGGACATCGGCGTCGGCAAGCAGCAGCTGGTGGAGATCGCCAAGGCGTTCGCCAAGGACGTCAAGCTGCTCATCCTGGACGAGCCGACCGCCGCGCTGAACGAGGCCGACTCCCGGCACCTGCTGGACCTGCTGCGCGGCTTCCGCTCCCGCGGCATCACCTCGATCATGATCTCGCACAAGCTGAACGAGATCGAGGCGATCGCCGACCAGATCACCATCCTGCGCGACGGCCGGACCGTGGAGACCCTCGACGTCAAGGCGGACGGGGTCGACGAGGACCGGATCGTGCGGGGCATGGTCGGCCGTGAGCTGAGCAGCCGGTTCCCGGACCACACCCCGAAGATCGGTGACGTCTTCTTCGAGGTCCGCAACTGGAACGTCCGGCACCCGATCTCCGCCGAGCGGCAGGTCTGCAAGAACGAGAGCTTCGTGGTGCGCCGCGGCGAGATCGTGGGCTTCGCCGGTCTGATGGGCGCGGGCCGCACCGAACTCGCGATGAGCGTCTTCGGCCGCTCCTACGGGGTGTACGAGTCGGGCACGATCATCAAGGACGGCAAGGAGATCGTCCTGAAGTCGGTGGCGGACGCCATCGACAACGGGCTCGCGTACGTCAGCGAGGACCGCAAGGCGATCGGCCTCAACCTGCTCGACGACATCAAGACGTCGACGGTGGCCGCCAAGCTGTCCAAGATCCAGCACCACGGCGTCCTGAACGAGGTCGAGGAGTACCAGGCGGCCGAGGCGTACCGCAAGGAGCTGCGGACCAAGGCCCCGACCGTCGACGAGGGCGTCTCGAAGCTCTCCGGTGGCAACCAGCAGAAGGTCGTGCTGGCCAAGTGGATGTTCACCGACCCGGACCTGCTGATCCTCGACGAGCCGACCCGCGGCATCGACGTGGGTGCGAAGTACGAGATCTACGGCATCATCCAGCGGCTCGCCGACCAGGGGAAGGGCGTCGTCGTCATCTCCTCGGAGCTGCCTGAGCTGATCGGGCTCTGCGACCGCATCTACACCGTGTTCGAGGGCGCCATCACGGGCGAGATCGCCCGGGCGGACGCGAACCCGGAGACCCTCATGAAGCAGATGACCTCGACGAAGAAGTTGGCCACCCGATGAGCCGTATCAAGGACCTTCAGAAGAACCTGTTCGGAGGCACGACCTCCAACGCCCGTCAGTTCGGGATGATCTTCACCCTGGTGGCGATCGTCGTCCTGTTCCAGATCCTGACGGACGGCCTGACGCTGCGATCGGACAACCTGATCGCACTGTTCCAGCAGAACTCGTACATCCTGATCCTGGCCATCGGCATGCTCATGGTGATCGTGGCCGGGCACATCGACCTCTCGGTCGGCTCGGTCGCCGCCTTCGCGGGCATCCTGGTGGCCAAGTCGATGGCCGAGTGGTCGCTGCCCTGGCCCGTCGCCATCCTGTTCGGCCTCGCGATCGGCGCGATCATCGGCGCCTGGCAGGGCTTCTGGGTGGCGTACATCGGGGTCCCGGCGTTCATCGTGACCCTGGCCGGCATGCTGCTGTTCCGTGGTGGCAACCAGTTCATCGGTAACGCCAACACGATCCCGGTGCCGGAGGGCTTCCGGGAGATCGGCTCCGGCTTCCTGCCCGAGTTCGGTCCGAACACCGGCTACAACAACGCGACGCTGCTGCTCGGCCTGGCCGCGGCGGTGGCCGTGGTGTGGCGGGAGCTCCAGGCCCGCAAGACCCGTCGGGCGATGGATGCCGACCCGGCACCCATGTGGATCTCGATCCTGCGGATGGCCGTCATGGTCGGGGTGATCGCCTTCGCGGCGCTGCGCTTCGCCAGTGGTCGCGTCGGCACCAGCTTCCCGATCTCCGGCATCATCCTGGTGCTCCTCGTGATCGCGTACTCCTTCTACACCCGCAACACGGCCGGTGGCCGGCACATCTACGCGGTGGGCGGCAACTCCCGGGCGGCCGAGCTGTCCGGCGTGAAGCTCAAGCGGGTCAACTTCTTCGTCATGATGAACATGTCCGTCCTGGCCGCGCTGGCCGGCATGATCTTCGTGGCCCGTTCGGCGGCCTCCGGCCCGCAGGACGGCAACGGCTGGGAGTTGGACGCCATCGCCGCGGTCTTCATCGGTGGTGCGGCTGTCTCCGGTGGCATCGGCACCATCAGCGGCTCGATCGTCGGCGGTCTCGTGATGGCCGTGCTCAACAACGGCCTGCAGCTGATGGGCGTCGGCACCGACCGCGTCCAGATCATCAAGGGCCTGGTCCTACTGCTGGCGGTCGCGATCGACGTCTACAACAAGAGCCAGGGGCGCTTCTCCATCATCGGGAGCCTGATGCGGCCGTTCCGCCGCGAGGACTCCGCCCCACCCGCCTCACCGCCGGACGCGGAGCGCGAGCCCGCCAAGGCAGCGGTGTCCGGCTGACGGCCACCGAACTCTCACCACCCGTCTCACCTTCAAGAAAGGCAAGTCCTCACCATGCGTAAATTCTTTGGCACGTCGGTGGTCGCGGTCAGCGCCGCCGCCATGCTGGCCCTCGCGGGCTGCGGCTCCGGCCGCGACGGCGACGACGCGGGCTCGAAGGGCGAGGCCAAGGGCTTCGCCGCGAACTCGCTGATCGGCGTGGCCCTTCCGGCCAAGACCTCGGAGAACTGGGTCCTCGCCGGTGACCTGTTCACCAACGGCCTCAAGGAGGCCGGTTTCCAGGCTGACGTGCAGTACGCCGGCGCGTCGACCACGGTCGCCGACCAGCAGGCCCAGATCACCGCCATGACCACCAAGGGCGCCAAGGTCATCGTCATCGGCGCGACCGACGCCGCGCAGCTGTCGACCCAGGTCGCCGCGGCGCACGCCGCCGGCGCGAAGGTCATCGCGTACGACCGCCTCATCACCAACACGCCGGACCTCGACTACTACGTCGCGTTCGACAACTTCAAGGTCGGCCAGCTCCAGGGCCAGGCCCTGCTGGACGGCATGAAGGCCAAGAAGCCGAACGGCCCGTACAACATCGAGCTGTTCTCCGGCTCGCCGGACGACAACAACGCCGGTGTCTTCTTCAACGGTGCGATGGACGTGCTCAAGCCGGAGATCGACAAGGGCAACGTCGTCGTCGCCTCGGGCCAGAAGGACGTCAAGCAGACCGCCATCCAGGGTTGGAAGGCCGAGGGTGCGCAGGCCCGCATGGACCAGCTGCTGACCTCGACCTACGGCAGCAAGGAGCTGGACGGCGTCCTCTCCCCGAACGACACCCTGGCCCGCGCGATCCTGACCTCGGTCAAGGGCGCTGGCAAGCCGACCCCGGTCGTCACCGGTCAGGACTCCGAGGTCGAGTCGGTCAAGTCGATCGTCAAGGGCGAGCAGTACATGACGATCAACAAGGACACCCGCAACCTGGTGAAGGAGACCATCAACATGGTCAAGGCTCTCCAGGCCGGTAACGCCCCGCAGGTGAACGACACCAAGTCCTACAACAACGGCAGCAAGGTCGTCGACACGTTCCTGCTCCCGCCGGTCGCCGTCACCAAGGCGAACGCGGCCGAGGCGTACGCCAACGACCCGAAGCTCGCGCCGCTCACCAAGTAATCACCGCACGGTAGGTAGCAACGCCGATGGGTCCCGGGTCTCCTCTTCCGGGACCCATCGTCGTCCCCGAACCCCTGCGCCAAACGGCACCGACCCGGAAGGAGGTCTGACCGTGGCGGCACCAGTACGGTCCAGGCCAGCCGGCGTCGGCCGAAACGCCGAATCTCCGCTGCCGTCGCTCCCCGGCGCCAGCCAGGAGGAGATCCGGCGGCAGAACCTCGGCGCTGTCCTGCGCTACGTGCACCTGCACGGACCGACGACCCGGGCCGAGCTGACCAGCCGGCTCGGCCTCAATCGAAGCACCATCGGTGCCCTCGCGGCCGACCTGGTCACCAGCGGCCTGGTCACCGAGGACGCGCCGGCCACCACCCGCCGCGCCGGCCGCCCCTCACTTGTGGTCAGCCCCCGCTCCGAGCGGGTCTACGCGCACGCGTTGAGCATCGACGCGGACCGGCTGCGTGCCGCCCGGGTCGGTCTCGGCGGGCAGATCCTCGACCTACGGGAGATTCCCCGACCCAGCGGCATGTCGGTGACCAGGGCCGTCGGGCCCCTCGCCGATCTGGTCCGGGACATGGAGCGCTCGGTGGCCGGCGACGCGCTGCTGGTCGGCGGCGCGGCCGCGGTCGCCGACACCACCCGTGACCCCGACGGCAGGCTCCGGATCGCCAGCATCGACGAGACGCTCGGTGCCGCCCTGGAGGCGGAGTTCGGCGCCGGCCCGGGTTTCGTGGCCGGTGACCTGGCCGACATCGCCGGCCTGGCCGAGCACGTCCGGGGCGTCGCGGTCGGTATCGACGACGTCATCTACCTGCACGGTGACCTGGGCATCAGCGCCGGCATCATCGTCGGTGGCCGACTGGTGGTCGGCCACCGGGGTCACAGCGGCAAGGTCGGCCACATGGTCGTCAACCCCAACGGCCTGCCCTGCGGATGCGGTTCGCGAGGCTGTTGGGAGACCGAGATCTCCGAGGCCGCGCTGTTGCGGCACGCGGGCCGTGACCCCAACGACCGCGCGGCGGTTGCCGAGGTGTTGCGCTTGGCGCGGGAAGGGGACCCGACCGCCCGCGCGGCGGTCGAACAGGTGGCGGACTGGCTGGGTTTCGGCGTGGCGAACCTGGTCAACGTGGTCAACCCGGATGCCGTGGTGTTCGGTGGCTCGCTGCGGGACATCTTCACCGCCGGGGCGGACGTGGTCCAGGCCCGGCTGGACACGATGCCACTGCCCGCCTCCCGCGAGCACCTGCGCCTGCGCGCGGCGGCACTCGGCCGCGACGCGGTCCTGGTCGGTGCCGCCGAGTTGGCGTTCGACAAACTCCTGGCCGACCCGCTCAATGTCGGCGTCGTCGGCCAGGTGGGTTCCGCCGGACCGGCGTAGCCACCGCGGCGTCGTGTCGGTGGTCGCCGTTACGCTCGGCGGCGTGGTCGTCCACCACCTCGATCGGGCTCAGGCGCGGCGGATCGCCGTGCGGGCTCAACTGCTTGCCGCTCCGCGTCCGACCGACCTGCTGACCGTGGTCCGTCAGCTCACCCTGGTGCAGATCGACCCGACCGCCGCCGTAGCACCGAGCGCCGACCTCGTCTGCTGGAGCCGGCTCGGCTCGTCGTACCAGCCCGAGCACCTGCGCGATGCCCTCGAACGGGACCGGGTCCTCTTCGAGCACCACGCGATGGTGCGACCGATGGACGACCTGGGGCTCTTCCTCGCGGCGATGGCGGCGTCACCTGGTCACGAGCGCCACCGCGAGTGGCTACGCGCCAACGACTCGTTCCGGCGGGACGTGCTCGACCTGCTCGGCCGTTGCGGGCCGCTGCTCTCTCGCGACATCCCGGACACGAGCGTCGTGCCCTGGCCGTCGTCGGGCTGGACGAACAACCGCAACGTCACCCAGATGCTGGAGTTCCTGGTCCTGCGCGGCGAGGTCGCGATCGCCGGCCGTCAGGGCCGACAGCGACTCTGGGACGTGGCCGAGCGGGTCTACCCGGCCGGGGTGCCCGTCGTCGAGCTGGAGCAGGCACATCGGCTTCGTAACGAGCGGCGGCTGCGGGCGCTCGGCATCGCTCGGGAGAAGGCGGTGGTCGTGCCGGGCGAGCCGGCCGAGGTCGGTGACGTCGGTGAGCCGGCGGTCGTCGAGGGCGTGGCGGGGCAGTGGCGGGTGGACCCCGCCGCGCTCGGGCAACCCTTCAGCGGGCGTACCGCGTTGTTGTCGCCCTTCGACCGACTGGTGCACGACCGGGTCCGACTCGCGGACCTCTTCGAGTACGAGTACGTGCTGGAGATGTACAAGCCCAGGGCGAGTCGACGGTGGGGTTACTTCGCGCTGCCGATCCTGCACGGCGATCGGCTTGTCGGAAAGGCGGACGCGACAGCCGAGCGTCGGCGTGGCACGTTGACCGTGCACGCCATCCACGAGGATGTCAGCTTCACCCCGGAGGTCACCCGGGCCGTGCACGAGGAGCTGCACGACCTGGCGTCCTGGCTGTCGCTGACCGTCGAGGGCCTGCGCTGACGGGTGCTCGTCGAGGCCCCCGCCCCCCGACGAACACCCGTCGCCCACCTACGCCGTCCGGCGTTCCCGCCTACGCGATCCGGCGGACCCGACGCACCGCGAGGTAGAGCAGGAGCACGGCCAGGGCGACGAAGACGCCCGTCTCGATGCTCTGGAACAGCCAGAACCGGTCCGCCGGCTGGTAGAGCTGCCAGTTGTACGCACCCGGTTCGACGCCCAACTCGGCCCCGCAGAACCGACCGTCCGGCCCCTTTCCGCCGGACGGGCACTGGATCCGGGTGTCCTCCGCGATCATCGTCCCGTCCGGGTTGCGGACGCCCTGGGTGAGGATCCAGTCCCCCCGACTGATCTCCGGTGGCCCGTCCCCCTCGATCGGGAAGGTCCTGGTGCGGGCGGCCTGGTAGTGCGGCCGAGCCAGGATCTCCACCGCCGCCCGTACGCCGATGAACCCGGCGAGGGTGATGCCCATGGCGGGCAGCATCCGCTTCCACACCGTGCCGGCGAAGATGCCGAGCGCCACGGCGAACAGGGTGTAGCCGATCGGGACGATGCCCTGCAGATCGAAGACGATCATGCCGAGGCGACCCTCCTGGGCGGACTGGGTCAGCGGCTCCACCCACCAGGACATGCCCAGCCCGTAGCCGATCGCGAGGAGCAGCACGGCACCGCCGACCGACCCGAACTTCACCAGGGCCCACCTGTTGCGGCCGACGCCCTGGGTCCAGACGAACCGGTGCGTGCCCTGCTCCACCTCGCGGGCGACGAGCGGCGCGCCCCAGAACAGGCCGATGAGCACCGGCAGCGTGATCAGCAGTACGGCCAGCAGGTTGAGGCTGCCGTACTGGTTGCTGAAGCGGTGGAAGCCCGCGTCGCAGGTTTCGCGGGTCGTCTGCGCCGCGTCGGCGCGGGCCAGTTGGCTGACGCAGTCGGTCAACCCGAGGTCGCTGAAGGTGCTCCGCATCGACAGGCCGATCGGCACCAGCAGGGCGGCGAGCGCCGCGAGCGCCAGCAGGGTGTAGAGCGCCTGCTTGCGGTGTTGACGCCAGGTCAACCAGATCATGCTGCTACCCCCCACGCGCTGTGACTGGTCTGCGTGCTGCCGTCGGCCAGATGGGCCAGCACGATGTCCTCCAGGCTGACCTCGCGGACCGTCCAGGCCGGGTCGGTGACCGGCCCGTCGGTGCGGACCAGCAACGTGGACTGCCGGTCGGTGTGGCTGGCCCGGAGCACGGCGGTGACGCCCCCGATGACGCCGCCGTCGTGTCGCGGCCCGACGAGCTGCCGGTGCTCGGCGACCAGGTCGTCGACCGCGCCGGTGAGCTGCACCTGGGAGGCGTTGAGCACGATCAGGTAGTCGCAGACACGCTCCAGGTCGGCGAGCAGGTGCGAGGAGAGCAGGACGGTGGTGCCCGACTCCGCGACGCTGCCCATCAACGACTGGAGGAACTCCCGTCGAGCCAGCGGGTCGAGGCTCGCGACCGGCTCGTCGAGCAGCAGCAGCCGCGGCTGCTTGGCAAGCGCCAGCGCCAGCGCCACCTGGGCCCGCTGACCACCGGAGAGCTTTCCGACCGGCTTGTCCGGCGGTATCCCGAGCTGCGCCAGCCGCTGGCGGGCCAACGCCGCGTCCCACCGCCTGTTCAGCTTGCCGCCGGCGACGACCAGCTCGGACGCCGTGAAGTCCCGGTACAGCGGGGTGTCCTGGGCGACGAAGCCGATGTCGGCCAGGCCCTCCGTGTCGCCGTACGGGGCACGGCCGAACACCCGGACGGTGCCCGCGTCGGGCTTGAGCAGCCCGACGGCCAGGTGCAGCAGGGTGCTCTTGCCCGCGCCGTTGGGCCCGACCAGCGCGGCGATCCGGCCGGCCGGTAGGTGCAGTGAGCAGTCCCGCAAGGCCCAGGTGCTGCCGTATCTCTTGCCGAGCCGATCAGCTTCCAAGATCATGTCCATCCCTTGTCCTCTCGTTCGATTCGCGTCACCGCTCGGCGGTCGCGCGAGCACGTGCGGGTGGTTCGTTCGCTCTGCCCGCTCACGCGGGCTCCCGCTGCGGGGCGTCGTCGGCGAGGGTGGCGCGCAGCGTCGTCTCCACCAGGGCGATGACGTCCTCGGTCGTGAGACCGGCAGCTTGTGCCCGGTGCAGCCAGGCGACCAGGTCGTCGCGCAACTCGGCCTGGTTGGGCAGGGACGCGCCGGCCAGCGTGCGCTGGACGAACGTGCCCACCCCGGGTCGGCCGCCGACCAGACCCTCGATCTCCAACTCCCGGTACGCCTTCAGCACCGTGTTCGGGTTGATCGCCAGGGATTGCGCGACGTCCCGGACCTTCGGCAACTGGTCGCCCGGCGTCAGCAGGCCGACCCGCAGCGCCTGTTTCACCTGCTGCACGAGCTGCATGTAGGTGTTCACCTTCGACCGGCTGTCCAGTACGAACTCGATCACTCGCGATGATCCTTCCTGTTGTCCTACGACAGTAGGACTAATAGACAGCTTCATCGGTGGCCCCTTGGCTGTCAAGCCCGGCGCGGCAGGTTCTGTCCGGCCGTCGGCGCGTCCAGTCCGCCGCGCCGGCCCTGCCCGATGGCACCGGCAGGCCACCGGTTGGCACCGACGGGTCACCCCGACGGGAACGGACCGGCAGCAGTTTGGGTGGACGGGGAGGGGTTCGATGGTCACCAACGAACTGACGACGTCGAGGGCGACTCCACTACAGGCCGCTCGCGCCCGGGGTCGGGTACGCGGACGACTGATCCTGCTCGGCCCGGCATTCGTCGCCGCCGTCGCCTACGTCGACCCCGGCAACTTCGCCACCAACTCCGCCGCCGGTGCCCGTTACGGCTACCTGCTGGTCTGGGTCGTGGTGGTGGCCAACCTGATGGCGATGCTGGTGCAGACACTCACCGCGAAGTTGGGGCTGGCCACCGGGCGCAGCCTGCCCGAGCTGTGCCGGGAACGCCTGCCGAAGCCCCTCAACAAGGCCATGTGGGTGCAGGCCGAGCTGGTGGCCATGGCCACCGACCTGGCCGAGGTGATCGGCGGCGCGGTCGCCCTGTACCTGCTCTTCGGCATCCCCCTGCTGCCCGGCGGGATCATCATCGGCACGACCGCGTTCGCCGTGCTCGCGCTGCGCTCGCGGGGCTTCCGCGCCTTCGAGATCGCCATCGCCGTGGGGCTCGGCGTCATCGTGCTGGCCTTCGCGGCGAACCTGCTCGCCGCCGGCTCCGACCCGGGCTCCGCCGTGGCCGGCCTGGTGCCGCGACTCCAGGGCACGGACAGCGTGCTGCTGGCCGCCGGCATCCTCGGCGCCACAGTCATGCCGCACGTCATCTACGTGCACTCCGCGCTCACCCGCGACCGGATCCCGGCCACCGACGACACCGAGCGCAGGATCCTCTTCCGCGGCCAGCGCACCGACGTACTGCTCGCCCTGAGCGCGGCCGGCGCGGTCAACCTCGCCATGCTGTTGATCGCCGCGGCCAGCTTCCGGGGCGGCGGCCCGGGTGGCGCGGACAGCCTGGAGGGGGTGCACGCCGGGCTCGGTCAGACCATCGGTACCGCCGCCGCGTTCGGGTTCGCCGTCGCACTGCTGGTGTCGGG
Source organism: Micromonospora sp. NPDC003944 (assembly GCF_053605225.1). NCBI lineage: Bacteria > Bacillati > Actinomycetota > Actinomycetes > Micromonosporales > Micromonosporaceae > Micromonospora > Micromonospora sp. NPDC003944. The sequence goes on along the minus strand of NZ_JBSGIV010000022.1, from coordinate 54,869 downwards.
GCTCGCCTCCACAAGTGTCGGCACCTACGCCGGTGAAGTGATCATGCAGGGCTTCCTGCGGCGGCGGATTCCGCTGCTGCTGCGCCGGCTGGTCACCCTGCTGCCCGCCCTGGCCGTGCTCGCCATCGGCCTCGACCCCACCCGGGCGCTCGTACTGTCCCAGGTCATCCTCAGCTTCGGCATCCCGTTCGCGCTGATCCCGGTGGTCGCCTTCACCCGCCGACGGGACCTGATGGGCAACCTGGTCAACCACCCGCTCACCACCGCCGCCGCGTCCCTGGTGGCGGTGCTGGTGATCGCGCTCAACGCCTTCCTGCTCTGGCAGGTCGTCGCCGGCTGATTCGGCCGTCGGCCCAGCTGGCTGTCTGCGCTGCCGGCTGGGCCCACCGGCAGCCTGGGTCCGGTCCGCCACGAGCGTTATACCTGTGAGTCATCAACATGACTCACAGGTATAAGGCGTTGGGGACCATGTTGGTCCGGACCCGCTGAGCGCTGCGGGGCCTCACGCGCTAAGTCCGATGGCCCTCGTCGCGAGCGGGGATCTCCTGACGCTGTTCGATCGCGTCCGCCGGGTTGGCGTCGGCCGGCAGCGACGTCACCTCCTCGAGGGTGCCCGCCGGGAAGGCACCCTGCTCGGCCAGGTCGGCCTCGGCAGCCTCCGGGTCCACGTCACCCGACACCCGGTCCGCCGGACCGACGTCGAACGCGTCCTGTCGTTGCTCAAGGGCATCCGCCTCCGGAGGAGGGATCGGGCTGCCCTGTTCATCCCGGTACGTGCTCATCGGAGCCTCCCACCCGGCGGGTGTCGACATGCCGCCGGGCCGCTGCCTACCCGCCACCGCCGCACTCAGGCCGCCAGGCCGGTCGCGATCTGGGAGCGGTGTGGCGTCAGGCGCGACGGCAGTGACCGGCGCTCGGCGTCCGTACCGTGGTGGGTGCACCCAGGTCTACCGGGGCGGGGCCGCCCGAGCAGGCCAGCGCGCCGACCTGGCCGCCGGCGAGGATGGGCGCCGACGCGGTACCGGTAAGCGTCAGGGGCCCGGTCACTCGCGCGCCCACAATCGTGACGTGGTCGGTGGTGCCGGTCAGCGCCACCGCGCCGCGTACCTCGGTGTTCAACACCTCGACGGCGGCGGCTCGGGACGCCACCAGGCTTCCGGCGATCGAGGAGCCCTGGGCGACCACCGCGGCACCGGGCGCGACGGTGACCGGGCCGGTCACGGTGGCCGCGCGCAGGCAGGTGACACCGGCGGCGACGGTAAGCGGGCCGGCGTGTCGGCCGGTGACCACCGTGGTGCACGCGGGTGGTGGCGGGAGCAGCGTGGCCACGAGGGCGCGAGCCGGGCCGATGTTGCCGACGGCGTCGATGGCCCGGTACTCGATGCTGTGCCGGCCGTACCCGGGCGACCGCTCGGCGAACGGGGACACGGACAGGCCGCCCGAGCCCAGGTTGCCGTAGACCAGACCGTCCACGTCGGTGCCGGTGGCGGTGAACAGGAACGGTGAGCGCGCGTCGGTGGGCCAGCCGTAGTAGTTGTGCCAGCCGTCGCCGTCGAGCCGGAACTCCGAGGTGACCTGGCCGGCGCCGTCGTCGGTGCCGGTCAGCCCCAGGGTGAACGGGCCGTTGTACACGTACTCGGTGGGTCGGCCGGGCCGGGTCGTGGTGAGCAGCGGCTCGGAGAGCGCGTACGACACGGAGGGCCGGGTCGCGTCGACGGTCCAGGTGCGGGTCACCGCCTTTCCGGTGCCCGAATCACCGACCCGGGCGGTCAGCCGGTGGGTGCCGCGAGAGAGCCCGAGAGCGCCCAGGTCCACGTCCCGATCGGTGCCGGTGTCGGCCACCGGTCGGCCGTCGATCGACCAGCGCACGCGGGGCGCGCGATCGGTGGGCTGGCTGGTCCTGACGTACACCGTGTCGCGAGCGCCGACCGGCCGATCGGTCGCGGTGGACGCGGTGATCGCCAGCGGCGACTCCACCACCGGGGTACGCGCCGCGGTGTCCACGGTCCAGGTGCGGGTCTGGGTCAGCGCGGGTGAGCTGCGGACCGCCGGGTCGCGGACGAACTCCGTCGGGTCGGTCACCGTGGCGGTCACCGCGTGCCGGCCGGGGGCGAGCCGTAGTTTCCGCAGGTCCAGATGGCGGGCGTTTGCGGTGCGCGGCACCGCCCTGCCGTCCACCGCCCACGTCACCGCCAACGCGTGGCTCACCGGGTGCAGGGTGTCCACCCAGAGCAGCCGGTCCGCGCCGACCGCCTGGTCGGTGGCCGTGCCGCCCTGCACGATGCCGACCCGGGCGGCGATGCGTTCGGTCATCCGCTCCCGGCCGACCTGGTCGAAGTAGAAGCCCAGCGACTTCATCATCGAGTGCCGGCTGGGTCGCCACACCCCGCGCTGCAGGTACAGGCCACCCTCGTAGCGGCCGATCGTCCCGCCCGCCTCGCTCGGCTCACCCAGCCACCGCCACCACTTGGCCCGGGTGTCGCGCATCTGCTCCTCGGTCAGCACGGTGTGGTGCACCGAGCCCGGTTCCGGCCCGCTGTAGGTGTCGCCCGGCACACCACGGCCGTAGTAGTCGTACTCGTCCTGCAAGCCACCGAGCGAGTGCCCCAACTCGTGCGGGCTGATCAGCGCGGAGAGCGCGTTGCCCCCGGAGGCGGTGGCGTTGCTGCCGCCGGCACCACCGTAGGTGCCGCTGTTGGCCAGCGCGATCAGCTGCCGGTTGCCCGGGTTGGTGCCGGCGGCCAGGTCGGCGTACGCGTTCGCGGCGGTGCCGTCGACCGTGAGCAGGCGTTGCACGCTCGCCGGGTTGCAGCCACCCCAGAATCCCATGCCCAGCGCGGTGTCCCGCTGCGGCGCGGACAGGCCGGGGTCGCAGTCCACCCCGGACTCCGCCGAGACGATCTCGACCGCGTACACGTTGAAGTAGCTGCGGTAGGACTTGAACGGCTCGATCGTCCACAGGGTGTTGAGGTGCCGGTCCACGTGCGCGCGGAAGGTGGGTAGGTCGGCCTCGGTGTAACCGTCGCCGAGCAGGACCAGGTTGAACCGTGTCGCCGGGTCACCGGTGACCTGGATCGGTACCACGGTGGCGCTGGCCGGTGCGGCGGTGGCCGGTGCGGCGACCGCCAGCCCCGCCGCGACGAGCGCCGCGACACACAACCCTGCTCTGATCCGCACCCTGCGCCCCTTCCGTGGCCGGTCGGCCTGGCGGTGCCGGGCGCCGGGCCCGGCGGGGCGCCGTCGTCCGGGCCGCCACGACCGTGGACATCTCGGACCGTACCGGTCTCCGGACCGACAGGTAACCCTCGATGGATGTCGAGGCCGGTCAGTCGGCCGTCGCCGCGGGTGCGCCGCCCCGGCGGGGTGCGGCGGCCAACCCCAGCGCCAGCAGCACGCACACCGCGCCGACCAGGAAGAGCAGCGAGGCGGTCGGCTGGCCCAGCCACTCCCAGTACGGGTGCCAGGCCGGGTGCGGTTCGCCGAGGTGGTGCGACAGCAGGGACGGGACGCTCAGTGGCAGCGGCAGCCACCACAGCACGGTGGCCACACCCATCAGACCGTTCACCGTGCCGCGGCTGCGGCGTCCCTCGGTGCGTCGGCTGAGCCAGCCGAAGACCAGCCAACCGGCCACCGCGCCCACCATCGTGCCGAGCACTCCGGCGGGGACCACCAGGGGTGGCGGGGCGCGGTGCAGCTCGACCGAGAGGTAGCTGGCGTCGACGGCCGTCTGCGAGGAGACCGAGGCGTTCAGGATGGTGTCGCCCCGCCGGGCGGTGAGCGCGGTGTCGGTGACCGCCTGCGGGGTGGCGCACATCTTGTCCGCGCAGCTCACCCGGTCGGACACCTGTGGGTCGTACACCCGCCAGCCGGCACCGGTCAGGCGCTCCCGGGCCACCGTGACGATCTGCTCGGCGGGCACCGGCGGCGCGCCGAGGGCGGTGGCGCCGGTGGCGCTCTCCTGGTACTCGCCGCCGTCACCGAGCAGCAGGGTCTTGACCGTCGACAGGCGCAGCGCGTGCCCGTAGACGACGAAGAGTGCCGGCGGGGTGTCGATCTCGCCGAGGTCATGGCCGGGAAAGACCTCGGTGAGGGTGGCGGCGGCCTCGGCCCGGTCGGGTTGCGGTCGGGAGGTCTCCCAGGCGGCCCTGCTGGCCAGGGCGCCGGTGAAGAGGCCGCAGACGACAGCGGCGAGCGGCACCCAGGCGACGGCGGAGCCGCTGGACGGGCGGCCGAGGCGGCGCAGCAGCCGCCGTGCGAACCGGGTGGCCGGCGCGGTGTCGCTCACGGACATGTGCACTCTCCGGCTTGACGATCGGGCGGAGCGACAGTACATCGACCAGGGACTCCGGCGCGTCCCCCCGATGACCGCCGGCGGTGGCCGGTATCGGCCAGGATGGGCGGGTGGCCGGTCACGGCCGCGACGAGGAGGGTGGGCGATGCGGGTACGCGGACGGTTGACCTGGGGGCGACGTGCCCGTGCGGGGGCGGTGCTGACCGTGCTGCTCACGGGTGTGCTGCCGCCGGCTGTGGCGCTGGCGCCGAGCGTCGCCACGGCGGGTGCGGCGGCGGGGACGCCGGTGTGCCAGGTGCGCGACGACCGGCTCCGCGAGATCTCCGGGATGGTCGCGACGGACGACGGGTACGTGGTGATCAACGACGGGGCCGACGACGAGGCCCGCCGGCGGATCTTCTTCCTCGACCACCGCTGCGCCGTGGTGCGCGCCGTCTCCTTCCCGTCCCGCCCCCGCGACACCGAGGACCTCGCCATCGGCCGGGACGGCGCCATCTGGGTCGCGGACATCGGCGACAACGACCGCACCCGGACGACTGTCGCCGTGTGGCGGCTCGCGCCGGGGGCGAAGCAGCCGGTGCTGCACCGGATGACCTACCCGGACCGTCCGCACGACGCCGAGGCGTTGCTGCTCGACGCGTCCGGTCGGCCGCTGATCGTCACCAAGGGCGGCAGCGGCACCGTCTTCCTGTACGCGCCGAGCACCGACCTGCGCCCGGAGGCGACCACGCCGCTGACCGCGCTGGGCCAGGTGGTCCTGCCGACGACCACGACCAGCAACCCGTTCTCCTTCCTGGGGCGTGGGGTGATCACCGGCGCGGCGAACGCCCCGGAGGGGCGGCGGGTGGTGCTGCGCAGCTACGCCGACGCCTTCGAGTACGACGTGCCCGACGGCGACGTGGTCCGCGCGTTGACCACCGGCACCGCACGGGTCACCCCGTTGCCGGACGAGCCCCAGGGCGAGTCGATCACCTACAGCCGCGACGGTCGGTCGCTGCTCACCGTCTCCGAGTCCGCTGGTCAGCCTGCCGGCACCCGTTCCACGATCCTGCGCTACCCGGCCACGGCCACCACGGTCACCGCGGCACCGTCGACGGAGTCCGTCGGCCCGCTGGCGTCCGCGGCGGTCCGTCCGGCCGCCGGGGAGGCCGGCGGTGCGGGTGGGCGCACCTGGCCGCTTGCGATCGGTGCGGGCACCCTGCTGCTCCTGCTCGGACTGGCCGGCGTCCTGCGGTGGAGGCGCACCGCGCGCCAGTGAGCTGGTCCGGCCTGCGGCAGGATGGGGGGATGTCCGTCCTGTCCACGTTGCGCCACCCGATCGTTGCCGCCCCGATGGCCGGTGGCCCGTCCACACCCGCGCTGGTGAACGCCGTGTCCGCAGCGGGTGGGCTGGGCTTCCTCGCCGCCGGGATGATCGACACCGGCCGGCTGGTGAGTGACATCGCCGAGGTCCGCGCGGGCACCGACCGGCCGTTCGGTGTCAACGTCTTCCTCCCCGACCCGGGCGGCGTCGACGAGACCGCCATCCAGGCGTACGCCGAACGGCTCGCCCCACAGGCCGCGCAGCGCGGTGTGAGCCTGGGCGAGCCGGTGGGCGGCGACGACGCGTACCCGGAGAAGGTCGCGGCGCTGCTCGCGGACCCGGTCCCGGTCGTGTCCTTCGTGTTCGGGCTGCCCGACCGGGCGGCGGTGACCGCCCTGCGCGAGCGGGGTACGGAGGTGTGGGCGACCGTCACCCGTCCGGACGCCGCGACCGCCGCCGCCGAGTTGGGAGTGGACGCGGTGGTGGTGCAGGGCACCGAGGCCGGTGGGCATCGCGGCGGCCAACCGGACGACGACGACTACGGCCTGCTGCCGCTGCTGCGGCTGGCCGCCGCCCGCTGTGACCTGCCGCTGGTGGCCGCGGGCGGCCTCGCCGACGGCCCCGCGGTGGCCGCCGTGCTGGCTGCCGGCGCCGCCGCCGCGCAACTCGGCACGGCCTTCCTGCGCTGCCCGGAGGCCGGCAGCTCGCCGATGCACCGGGCGGCGGTGGCCGGTGCGACACCGACCGCGTTGACCCGGTCCTTCACCGGTAGGCGGGCCCGTGGCGTGGCCAACGACTTCCTGCACCAGCACGACGCGGTGGCACCACGCGGTTACCCCCAGGTGCTGCACCTGACGCGGCCACTGCTCGCCGCCGCCCGGCGCGACGGGGACGCCTCGGTGGCCAACCTCTGGGCCGGTCAGGCGCACCCGCTGGCCCGGGACCTGCCGGCGGCGCAGGTGGTCGCCGAGGTGAGTGCCGACGCCCGGACCGCGTTGGCCACAGTGGTCGAGCGGTCCCGCCGCTGGGGCTGACCAGGACGGCGGTCACCGGCTCGGGCGGGCGGAACAGGGCGGCCGGGCAAACCGTTAGAGTCTCGCCGTGATCGAGATCGGAGCGCAGGTCGACCTGTCCCACCCGCCGGAGCGGGTCTGGCTCGCGCTGACCGACAGGCAGTTGCTCGGCCGGTGGTTCGCCGAAGCCGAGATGGTCGAGGGCGTACCGGACCGGATGGTGCTGCACACGGCCAGCCTGCCCGGCTTCGGGGCCGACGTCGAGGTCGAGGTGACCGAGCGGCAGGAGCCGGACCTCCTCGTGCTGGCCTGCGACGAGGCCGGCCGGCTCAGCGAGCTGACCTGCGACGTCACGGCCACGACCCAGGGCTGCCGGCTGGAGGTGCGGGAGGTCACCACGCACGGCGGGTGGTCGGTCGAGCAGCAGAAGCCCCGCGAGCAGCAACTCCGGCAGGCGCTGACGGTCCGACTGCCGGCCATTCTCGACTGGCTCGCCTTCCAGCAGGTCGACCTACGCCGGGCCGACGGTGGGATGACCACGGAACTGCCGCTCGTCGGCGTACGCGGCAACGCCGACCGTAACCCCCGCCGACGTCGTAGGCTCGTCGCCGTGGTCGCCGGGGCCGTGCTGGTGATGGGGACGGCGGCCTGGGCGACGTTGCCGCCCGACCCGAAGCCGGTCGCCGCGCCCGCACCGTCAGCAACCGCGTCCGCGGCCCCGACGCCGGGCCGGACCGCCGCCGCGCCCGCGGCGACCCCCTCGGTGCGCCCCACGCGGACCATCGCGTCGGCGACCACCCGCCCGAGCCGGACCCCGTCGGCGAAACCCTCGCGGACACCCACGTCGGCGGCGCCGCCGCCCCCGCCGCCGACGCCCGTGTCGGCCCGCTACGAGACCGACTCCAGCCGCCTGTTCGGTTACACCGGCGAGATCGTGGTCGGCAACCCCGGTGCGGCGCCGGTGGCGGACTGGGCCGTGGTGGTCACCCTCGCCGAAGGCACCACCGTGGACGACGTCGACGGCGCGAACTGGCGTCAGGACGGACGCACGATCACCTTCACCGGCGCAGCCGTGGCGGCCGGGGGATCCCAGACGATCAGCTTCGACGTCCGCGACAGCCGGCCGAAGGCCCGGGAACCGGAGAGCTGCACGATCGGGGGGCAGCCCTGCGCGGGCCTCTGACTAGGCTGCCGTCATGGCACTGCTGCACAGGGCGACCCTGCACCCCACGAAACTGGACCTGCTGACGGCCTGGCTGCCCGACCGACAGTGGTTCGCCGGATCGAGAGGCGTCGAGGTGGTCAGCCGGGGCGCCTACCGCTTCGACGACCCGGCCGGCGAGGTCGGCATCGAGACGATGCTCGTCGGCGCCGCCGACGGGCCGGTCCACCACGTCCCACTCACCTACCGCGCCGCGCCCCTCGACGGTGCCGACGGCTGGCTGGTCGGCACCACCGAGCACTCGGTGCTCGGCCGACGCTGGGTGTACGACGGCTGCGTCGACCCGGTGTACGCCGCCGCGCTCGCCCACGCGATCTTCACCGGCAGCGGCCAGGCCGAGCAGTACTTCGAGGTCGACGGTCGACGTGAGGTGCGGGAGCCGACGGTGACTGTCGTCGTCGACAGCCTCGCCGACACTCCCGTGCCGGCCGTCGGCGCGGTGCGCCGGGTGGTCGACGAGGACCGCACGCTCATCGCCACCGACACGGTCGAGTTGGTCGTCGTACGCCGACCGGGGGCCGGTGCCGACGCGACGGCCGGCGGCACGCTGAGCGGCCGGTGGGACGGTCAGGCGACGACGGTGCCGCTGGCGTACGCCAGGACACGCTGACCTGGATGTGCGGTGGGGCGGCCCGACGTTCCCGGGCCGCCCCACCGCTCTCACCACTGTGCCGGAGGCGGGGGCGGCGACACGGGCGGCCGGTCGTCGCAGGTGATGGTGTTGGGCAGCAGCCACGGCGCGAGCCACCCGCCGTCGTTACCGCCGAGGTCGGTCAGGGTGAACTCCGAGCCGGCCGGGGTGAAGTGGAACGATCCGCAGTTGTTGACGCCGACCGCGCCCACGTTGCGGGCGTCCACGTTCGCGAACGAGGCGGACCCGGCCACGCGGGCGCTGACCACCGAGGTGCCGGTGCCGTCGACCCGGACGTCCCGGAACCGTACGTCGGAGATCGAGTAGAGGTCCTTCACCGGCCAGTCGCTGACCAGCATGATCGCGTTGTACGTGCTGTCCAGGTACGCGTCGCCGGTCACCTCGATGCGCGCCTCGATGCTGCGGTCCAGGGCGAAGACCCAGATCGCGCCCAGCCCGATGTTCCAGTTCAGCTCGTACGTGCCGGCGCGGGCCGTGGTGTTGTTGGTGAACCGCAGGTGCCCGGTGAACGGCTCCGCGCCGAAGCGGGACCCGGCGTGCAGACCGCTGCCCTCGCGTACCGGGTCGGCGACGAGGTTGTGCGAGACGGTGGTATCGGTACCGCCGTAGATGGCGATGCCGTTGGCGAGCGTCGGTGACTGCACGGTGTTGTGGTCGAACGTGTTCCGCGCGTTCGCCGTCTTCTCCGACCACATCGCCAGGCCGTCGTCGCCGGTGTTGCGGACGAAGTTGTGCGCCACGAGGGAGTCGGTCACGCCGGTGTGGAAGTTGAGCGCGTCGGCGATCTGGTCGACGATGATGTTGTTGGTGACGCGGACGTTGCGCATTGGCCCGTCGAACCACAGGCCCACCTTGGTGTGGTGCAGGTAGAGCCCGTCGATCGTCGAGTCGCTCATGGCCCCGCCGATCGCGTTGACCTGATCGGTGTCGATGCGCTCGCGCACGTCGCCCTCGATGGCGAAGCCGGAGAGGTGCACGTTACGGCTGCCACCGTCGGCGGCGTCCCGACCGTAGAACCCGACTCCGGTGTGCACCGAGCCGTCCGGTGCGGGGGTCGGCAGGGCGACCTCCCGGCCCTTGATGACGGTGTACCAGTTGCCGGCGCCCTCGATTGTCACGTCGTCGACGATGATGTGCCGGTTGACCTGATAGGTGCCCGGCGGGACGTACACCGTGAGGTGGGCACGTCGGGCGAAGGCGATGGCCCGGTCCAGCGCGTCCGCGGAGTCCCGCCGCCCGGTGGGGTCGGCGCCGAAGGCGAGCACGTTCGCCGCGAGCAGCCGCACGTGCGGCGGCGCGACGAGTTCGGAGTCGAGCAGGTCGATGACGGTCCAGGCGGCGGCGCTGCCGGGCGGCGCGGTGAGCCGGACCCTGTCACCGGCCCGGTAGGTACGCCCGAGCAGCAGCCGCTGCTCGTCGTAGAAGTGGGTCGGCCGGAACGGCGTGGTGATGCTCGGGTACGGCGTGGTGGCCGCCGGCACGCACTGGCACTCGGTGATCCACCAGTCCGGGTGCAGCAGCCCGGCCTGCGGGTCGTTGGTGAACGGGTACTGGTTGTAGAGCCACGAGTACTGCGACGTGAGCGTCATGGTGCGCAGGTGCTTGCCGTTGACCGCCACCTTCAGCGGGGCGGTGATCCCGCCACCCTGCGGCGCGTCCGGGATGTTGTACCGCACGGTGATCCCGTTCGCGGCGCTGGGCAGGACGAACTCCACGTACTCGCCGGGGGTGAGCCGGACCGCCCGCCGGCCGGAAGCCTCCGCGGGCAGCGTGTAGGCGGAGCGGTCGGGCCCGATGATCTCGCCGTTGGTGCTGGCGTTCTCCGCTTCCTGTTCGAGGAAGTCGACGTCGGCGCCCCGTCCGGCGACAAGCGCCGGGTCGAGGGCGGCCCGGGTGACCACCGGCTGTGCGCCGGCGGACACCTGTGGACCTGCGGTGGCCATGGTGGGCGCGGCGACAAGTACGGCGAGACCGGCCGCGAGCGCGACTGCGGTGCCGCTGGGCCGGCCGGGGCGTCCCCGCACCGGTATGAGGCTGCGAAACATCGGTGACCCTCCTGGGTGGATGGTGGTGGAGGTCCGCCCGGCGCCCCCGACGCCCGACATTGATCGCCATGATGCAGCAACGGACATGGCACTGCAAGACAACTATCGAACAATGAAAATTAACGACTATCAGGCCGCAAGAAATGGACGGTCGTCGAGTTGAGGTGTCGCGCGTCGTCCACTCCCACCAGCTCGTGCCCGGCGTAGGCTGACCGGCGTGGATCAAGAAGACCGGATTGCCCTCTTCCTCGACTACGAGAACCTCGCGTTGGGTGCGCGCGACCACCGCGGCGGTGCGGCCTTCGACTTCCGGCCCATCGCCGACGCGCTTGCCGAACGAGGCCGGGTGGTGGTCCGCCGTGCGTACGCCGACTGGTCCTACTTCGACGAGGACCGCCGGATGCTCACCCGGTCCCACGTCGAGTTGATCGAGATCCCGCAGCGGATGGGCGCGTCCCGTAAGAACGCCGCCGACATCAAGATGGCCGTCGACGCGATCGAGTTGGCGTTCGAACGCGACTACATCTCCACCTTCGTGATCTGTAGCGGTGACAGTGACTTCACCCCGCTCGTGCACAAGTTGCGCGAGCTGAACAAGCGGGTCATCGGCGTCGGTGTCGAGGGGTCAACCTCGGGGCTGCTGCCCCCGGCGTGCGACGAGTTCCTCTACTACGACAGGTTGGAGGGGGTGGACATCCCACCGGCCCGTGGTCGGCGCGCTCGGCCCACCACCCGGCAGGCCGGCGTCGAGCAGCGCCCACCGGAGCCGGAGCCGGAGCAGGACCGTCGACCGCAGGATGCGGAGCCCGATCGGGACGTGGACGCCCTGGCCGTGCTCGTCGCCCAGTCGGTCGCAGGCTTGCAGGGGAGCGCCAACGGTGAGGTCACCGCCTCCCGCCTGAAGCGCACCCTGCTGCGCAAGGACCCGACCTTCAGCGAGTCCGACTACGGCTTCCGCACCTTTGGCGAACTGCTGCGCCACCTCGCCGAACGCAACGTGATCGAGCTGGCCGAGGGCCCCGCGAAGGGCGACCCCGAGGTCTCGCTGCCCGAGCACGGCGACCGTGAGGTGGCGTTCGGCCTGCTCCGCGGCGTCGTGGCGGAGCTGGGCAGCGGCGGCAACCCGGTGGCGTTGTCCGGCCTGAAGAACCAGGTGCGCCGGGCCCGCCCGGACTTCAGCGAGAAGAAGCTCGGCTACCGCAGCTTCCTGCAGTTCTGCAAGGCCGCCGCCACCGCCGGCGTCCTGGACCTGCGCTGGAGCCCCGAAGCCGACGACTACCTCCTAACAACCCACCCCTGACCCCCACCGCCCGCTGGCGTTGATCAAGAGGTTTGCGTCATCGAGGGCGCGATTCCTGACGCAAACCTCTTGATCAACAGGGGCTGGAGGTGGGAGTTGCGGGGTGGGGGCACAGTAGGGCTTCCTGATGTGCAAGTCAGGAGCGGGAGAACCGCCCGTTATGGTTTCGAACCGCCAACGGTTGGCCCGAAATGCGCCTGGATTGTCACCCTTGGCCCGGTTCGGGCATACCTGCGCCGTACCCTCGGCGCGGGAATTGCTATACGGTCGGCGAATGAAGGTGGAGGAGCACTGGTGGAACGGAGACACGACCCCGCGCGGGCGCAGGGACGTGTACATCCGTACTGACGGGCAGGGTTGGGAGGTCCGCGCCCAGATTGGTGGGGCGTCGGGTCGTGAGCGGGTGCAGCAGTGCCCCAGCCGGGCCTCGGCGGCCATCCTCGCCGACGCCTGGCGCGGCACCCACCCATCCTGGCGCGAGCTGAAGCAGCGCTGATCCGGCACCGGGCCGGGTCGGCAACGCTCCCGGGTTCCACCCCGGCGGGCCCGCCGACCGGCCCGGCGCTCGGTAAACCCCACCCCCGATCTCCCCATGACCTCCCGAGTGCCCGAGTCAGTTCCCCACGGGCCAACTGATCACGTGATGAGAAGTAGGTCTCCGGGGAGCGGATTGAGCTACTTCTCATCACCTGATCAAGGGACGGCAGCGGATCTCCGTGTCTCTGCCCTCAGGTCGGGTATCCGGAGGGCTGCCGGTCGCGCCCGATGGAGGTCGCCAATGTCGCAGGGCCCCGACGAGGAGAACCCCAGGATCGACGAGGAGGTCCGGGAGGCCGAGCGTCGGCTCGCCAACCTCGGCGCCTCGTCGGACGACGCGCTGACCGACGACGCGCTGACCGACGACGCGCTGACCGACGACGACGCCAGGGCACCGGACGAGGCTCGCTCCGAGAACAGCCCGGAGTGAGAGCCTGCCCGGCGTCTTACCGGGCAGACGCCTCGGCAGCCCAGACGTGCGGCCCGGTCAGGCGGTCGGGACCGGCAGCACCACACCCTCGGCCGCCGAGCGGTGCGCCAGCTCGATCAACTCGACCGTGTGGACCGAGTCCCGTGGGTCCACCGGCATCGGCGCGCCGTCGCGCAGCGAGGCGGCAACCTGAGCGTAGAAGCTCTGGTATGCGCCGGCCTCGGTCGGCACGGGCCGCAGGTCACCGTCGACACCGAGCAGGCCGTAGCGCTCCGGCGGGACCTCGCCCCAGCCTGGCTGGTCCGGTCGGCCGCCGTCGTGCAGCGCCGCCTCCTGCACGTCGAGCCCGTAGCTGGTGTAGCCGGCCCGGTCGCCGAGCACCCGCAGGCGCGGCCCGAGTTGGGCGGTCACCGCGCCCATCCACAGGTGCGAGTGGACCCCGTTGGCGTGGGTCAACGCCACGAAGGCGTCGTCGTCGACAGCCGCGCCGGCACGACGACGGTCCACCTCCGCGTAGACGCGGTCGACCGGGCCGAACAACTGCACCGCCTGGTCGACGAGGTGGGCGCCGAGGTCGAAGAGGGCACCGCCGGCCTCCTCCGGACCGGCCAGCTCCCGCCAGCCCGGCTTGATCGTCGGACGGAACCGCTCGAACCGGGACTCGTAGCGCAGCACCTGCCCCAGCTCGCCCTGCTCGACCAGGCGGCGGACGGTGAGGAAGTCACCGTCCCAGCGCCGGTTCTGGAAGACCGTCAGCGGCACTCCGCGCTCGGTCGCCTCGTCAATGAGCACGCGGCCTTCCGCGGCGGTGGGGGAGAGGGGCTTGTCGACGACGACCGGCAGGCCGGCGGCGAGGGCCGCCCGCGCCATCGGCACGTGCTGCCGGTTCGGCGTCGCGACCACCACCAGGTCCAGGTCGTCCGGGGTACGCCACAGCTCGTCGGCGTCGTCGACCAGGCGGGCGTCCGGGAAGTGCTGTCGCGCCTGCTCGCGCCGTTGCGGATCACGGGTCACGATGGCGTCGAGCCGTAGGCCGGGGGTCGCGGCGATCAGCGGCGCGTGGAACACCCGGCCCGCCAGCCCGTACCCCAGCAGACCAACCCGCAGCGCCTTCGCCATGCCGTGCCCCCATCTCCCCTGGTCCGCGCCCTGACCTGGCGTCGGTACCGCTGACGTGAATCTACGCCCGGGGCGACCGGGCCTGATCCACGGGCCGTCAGCTCACCGGGTCGGCGCGCAGGTAGGTGAGGACCGCGAGCACCCGACGGTTGGTGTCGTCGCTGGGCGGCAGGTCGAGCTTCAGCAGGATGTTGCCGACGTGCTTGCCGACCGCCGCCTCGCTGACGTGCAGCCGGCCGGCGATGGACGCGTTGGACCGCCCCTCGGCGAGCAACGCCAACACCTCGCGTTCCCGGGCGGACAGCGCGGCGAGCGGGTCGCGGGGGCGGTGCAGGAGTTGCCGGACCACGTCCGGGTCGATCGCGGTGCCGCCGTCGGCGACCCGGCGCAGCGTGTCGACGAACTCGGTGACCTCGGCGACCCGGTCCTTGAGCAGGTAGCCCACCCGCTGGCCGTCGCCGCTGTCCAGCAGCGCCGCCGCGTACCCGGTCTGCACGTACTGGCTGAGCACCACGACCGGGAGGTCCGGTCGCTCGCCGCGCAGCGCGACCGCCGCGCGCAGCCCGTCGTCGCGGCGGCCCGGCGGCATCCGGATGTCGGTCAGCACCAGGTCGGGTCGGTGTTCGCGGGCCGCCGTCAGCAACTCGGGTGCGGAGCCGACGGCCGCGCACACCGTGAAGTCGAAGCGGGTCAGCAGCGCGACCAGACCCTCCCGCAGCAGCACCTCGTCCTCGGCGAGCACCACCCGGGTCACCGACGACATGGCAGCTCCACCCGGACCACAGTAGGCCCGCCCGGCGGGCTGGACAGCAGCAGCCGGCCGTCGACGGCGGCGACCCGGTCGGCGAGCCCGGTCAGGCCGGTGCCCCGGGACGGGTCGGCGCCACCGCGGCCATCGTCGGTCACCTCGACGACGAGGTCGCCGCCGGCCCGGGTGAGGCGTACGTCGGCACGTGTCGCGTGGGCGTGCCGGGCGACGTTGCCGAGCGCCTCGGAGACCACGAAGTAGGCGGTGGTCTCCACGATCTCCGGCAACTCGCCAGGTAGGTCGGCGTGCACGGTGACCGGGATGGTGGCCGCGTCGGCAAGCTCGCGGACGGCCCCGGCCAGGCCGAGGTCGGTGAGGCTCTGCGGGCGGATGCCGTGCACCAACTGCCGCAGCATCGCCATCAGGCCCCGGGCCTGCTCGTGGGCGACGGCGAGGGGACGGGCCGCGGGGGAGTCCTCGGGTACGTCCAACTGGGCCAGGCCCAACTGGAGGGTGAGGCTTGTCAGCCGGGGCTGCGCGCTGTCGTGCAGGTCGCGTTCGATGCGGCGGCGTTCGGCCTCGTACGCGCCGACCAGCCGGGTGCGGGAGCGGGAGACCTCACGCAGCGCCACCGCGTCCACCGGCCGGGCCAGCACCCACCGGGCCACGGCCCCCTGGAGCGCGGCGAGCAGACCGGCGGCGTACCAGAGCACCGGGATCAGCAGCACGCCCACGATCGCGTACGGAATGGCTTCGCCGGTGCTGTCGATCGGTTGCCAGATCACCACCGGCTGGTCGGCGTCCCCGGCCAGCCAGGGGCTGGAGACCATCCCGAGGTCGAGCAGCACCAGCACCAGGAACACCCAGTACGCGACCGGCGTGAACCCGCCCAGCCAGAAGAGGTACGCCACCTCCCGCCAGGTCGCGGCGTCGCGGTAGCGGGCGACCAGGCCCGGCCACGGCGACGAGGGCAGCGGACGGTTGTCGACGAGCCGGACCCGCCAACGCTCGAAGGCCGCCACCGGGAAGCTCACGATCGGGGCCAACGCCAGCAGGGTGAGGCTGCCGACCGCCAGGAACAGCATCAGCGCGATGCTCGGCGGTCGACCGTGCAGGCGCAGCGAGTTGGCGGCGGCCAGCAGGGGTGCGCCGATGACGAGCAGCCCGACGCCGAGCACGCCGGCGATCGGCACCGTGGTCGCCAGGTAGGCCAGCGCGCGCCAGGGCCACGCGGAGAGCGGCCAGCGGCGGCGGCGCAGCGCCTCGGCCAGGTGCGAAGGGTGTTCCGTGGTCATGTGGCAGACGCTAATCGGGTACGAGCGGGTGCCCCAGCCGTCCAGATCCACTCTTCGAGGTATACCCAGCACTACCGGCCTCGACGGGTGTGCGGGGTCGGGAAACGGGAAGAACGGGCAGGTCACGCGGCCGGCGTGACCTGTGCTCGCGGCGGCTGGAGAGACATGGGTGCCAGAACCTTCGTGGTGGTCGGCGGGACCAGTGGTCTGGGCCTCGAGGTGGCCCGACTGCTCGTCGACGAGCACCAGGTCGTGGTGTTCGGCAACGTGCCGGCCGAGGTCGCCGCCGTGACCGACGAGCTGGGGTGCGACGGGACGGTCTGCGACATCTCCTCCTACGAGCAGGTCCGCGACTCCTTCGCCGGCGTGGTGCAGCGCCACGGCACGATCGACGGGGTGGCGGCCTGCGCCTCGATGTGGGCGGGCGGCGAGCTGGGCGACCTGTCCGTGGAGCACATCCGCCGGGCCGTGGAGATCAACGTCCTGGGCGTCACGTACCTGCTGCGGGAGGCGGTACAGCACCTGCACCGGCAGGGCCACGGCAACGTCGTGTACGTCGGCGCGCTGGCGCTGGCGGCCCCCCGGCCCGGCATCCCCGTCTACCGGGCCACCAAGAGCTACGGCAGCAGCCTTGTCGACTCGCTGGCCGAGGCCCAGCACAGCAACCGGGTCAAGGTGATGCAACTGCACCCCGGGCCGATGCCCACGCGGCTGCAGGAGCGGGTGGGCGCCGAGTTCCTGGACGAGGTGTACGCCATGCCCGAACAGGTCGCCACCGAGGTCGTCCGGCTGCTGCTGCTCGAACCCGACGACCTCTACGTCTCCGGTGAGCGCGTGCTGCGCGCGGACGGGCGGTGGTGACGGCAGCAGCCGGCCCCGCCGACCGTCCGGCCTCGGCGTGGGCGCCGCTGCGGACGGCGGTCTACCGCAACCTGTGGCTGGCCCTGCTCGCCGCGAACATCGGCACCTGGATGCAGACCGTCGGCGCGCAGTGGCTGCTGATCAACCACTCCAACGCCTCCACCCTTGTCGCACTGGTGCAGACCGCGAGTCTGCTGCCGGTGCTGCTGCTGGCGTTGCCGGCCGGGGTGCTTGCCGACAGCTTCGACCGCCGGCACCTGCTGATCGCCGTGCAGCTGTTCCTGGTGGCGGTGGCGGTGGCGTTGACGCTGCTCACCCTGACCGGCCGGATGCCGCCGGCGCTGCTGCTCACCCTCACCTTCGCGTTCGGGGTCGGGCAGGCGTTGACCCTGCCGGCCTGGGCGGCTGTGATCCCGGAGCTGGTGCCGCAGGAGCAGCTGCGCTCGGCCTCCGCGCTCGGCTCGATAAGCGTGAACGTGGCGAGGGCGGTCGGACCCGCGGTGGCCGGCGTGCTGATCGCCCGTACCGGTGTCGCCCCGGTCTTCGGCATCAACGCGGTCGCCTTCGGGATCTTCGCGTACGCGCTGTGGCGCTGGCGGCCCGGCAATGCCCGCGCGGTCGAGGTGCCCGAGCGGTTCACCGCCGCGTTGCGCGCCGGCAGCCGCTACGTACGCCACTCGCCGACCGTCCGCCGGCTGTTGCGGCGGGCACTTGTCTTCGTGGTCCCGGCCAGCGCGCTGTGGGCGTTGCTGCCGTTGGTGGCGAACCGGCGGCTGGGGCTGGGCTCCGGCGGGTACGGGGTGCTGCTGGCCGCCCTCGGCGTGGGCGCCATCGCCGGTGGCGTGCTGCTGGCCGTGATCCGTACCCGGCTGTCGGCCAACCAGCTCCTGCTGCTCGCCGGGGCGCTGTTCACCGTGGCGCTGACCGTGGTGGGCACCGTGCGGGTGGTGCCGCTGGTGCTGCTCGCCCTGTTGCCCGCCGGGATGGCCTGGGTGACGGTGCTGGCCAACGTCAACGCCGAGATGCAGCTCTTCCTGCCCAGCTGGGTGCGGGCCCGGGGGCTGGCCGTCTACCAGGTCTGCTTCGCCGGTGGCCAGGCGGCCGGTGCGCTGCTGTGGGGCGTGGTGGCCGAGATGGCCGGGCTGGTCCTCGCGTACCTGGCGGCGGCGGCGCTGATGCTTGTCGGCACCCTGACGAGCCGGATCTGGCCACTGCCGGACCTGCGGTCGGTGGACCGGGAACCGGCGGCGTACTGGCCGCAACTGCACCTGGCGCACGAGCCGGACCCGGGGGTGGGGCCGGTGCTGGTGACGGTGCAGTACACCGTCCGGCCGGAGCGCACCCGACGGTTCCTGGCGGCGATGGACCTGGTGCGTGGCGCGCGGCAGCGGACCGGCGCGATGCGCTGGGGGCTGTTCCGCCCGGCCGAGACGGTGGACCGGTTCGTCGAGGTGTATCTGGTGCCGTCCTGGGACGAGCACCTACGCCAGCACGGTGGCCGGTTGACGGGTGAGGACCGCGCGGCCGAGCAACGGGCCCGGGAGCTGACCGACGGGGAACCTGAGGTCCGACACCTGGTGCCCGCCGCCGCCGGCCCGACGCTGTCGGACGACCGCGAGGCGCTCTGACCAGTGGCCCGACGCGACCGCGCTCGGCACCCCGGAGCAGGGCCGACGCGGACGCGTACGGCGTACGGCCGCGTTGTTAGGATTGCCGCACCATGGCGAACGAGCGCAAGCCGACCGCGGACCCGGCCCGCAGCCTGGCCCTTCTCTGGCGCACCCGGGAGCCGACAAGTCGCAGCGCCGGTCCGGCGCTCAGCGTCGACCGGATCGTCCGGGCCGCTATCGAGATCGCCGACGCCGAAGGGCTCGACGCGCTGACGATGCGCCGGGTCGGTGAGGCGTTGGGGGTCGGCACGATGTCGGTCTACACCTACGTGCCGGGCAAGGCCGAACTCGTCGCCGTCATGATCGACACCGCGTACGGCGAGATGCCGCGCCCCGCCGTCGAGGGCGACTGGCGCACCCGGCTGGAGCGGGTCGCCCGCGACAACCTGGCGCTCTACCAGCGGCACCCCTGGATGCTGCGGGCCGAGACCACCCGACCGGTGCTCGGCCCGCACCTGATGGCCAAGTACGAGTACGAGCTCACCGCGATCGTCGACACCGGCCTCACCGACGTCGAGGTCGACGCGGTGCTCACCCTCGTGCTGGGGCACGTGAAGAGCGCCGCGCGGGCCGCCTCCGAGGTGGTCGACCTGGAGCGCGAGACCGGCCTGACCGACGGCCAGTGGTGGCAGTCGCACGCACCCTGGCTGGAGAGGTTCATGACCACCGGCGCCTACCCGACCGCGTCCCGGGTCGGCACCGCGGCGGGAGAGCAGCACGGCGCCGCGTACGGCCCGGAGTACGCGTTCGAGTTCGGCCTGCAACGCGTCCTCGACGGGATCTCGGTGGTGGTCGCCGAGCGGCGCGGACCTAGCGCGGCGCGGCCCGCTCCCTGACACCGCGGGCCAGTCGGGCGAGCGAGCGCGCCGACGGGCTGCCCGGCTCGGCGTGGTAGACGACGAGCGACTGGGCGGTGCCGGCGATGGTCAGCTTCTCGTAGCGCAGCGCCAACTCGCCCACCCGTGGGTGCTGGAACACCCGCACCCCACCACCCGCGCGGGCGGTGACGTCGTGCCGGGCCCACAACCGTCGAAACCGCTCGCTGCCGGCCGTCAACTCCTCGACCAGTTCGACGAGGCGGGGGTCGTCGACCTCGGGGCCGACCTGGGCGCGCAGGCCGGCCACCGCGTTGGCCGCGACCGCCGTCAGGGCCGGGTAGAGCGCCGGCACGCTCGGGTCCAGGAAGACCGCGCGGAGCAGGTTCACCCCGGCGGTGAAGATCGGCGCGAGCGCGGTCGCGACGGGGTTGGCGAAGAGCACGTCCAGGTGCCGACCGTGCACGAAGGCGGGCGTCTCGGCCCACGAGCCGACCAACTGCCGGATGCCCACCGGCACCCGCTCGGCGGGTCGCGCCACCCGGCGGGCCGGCGTCGGCCGGGCCAGGCCGTGCAGGTGCGCCGCGCCGTCCGCGTCCAACAGCAGCGCGCGGGCCAGCGCCTCGACCACCTGCGTCGACGGGTGCCGGTCACGTCCCTGCTCCAACCGCAGGTAGTAGTCGGCGCTGATCCCGGCGAGCAGGGCCGCCTCCTCGCGTCGCAGGCCGGGCACCCGCCGACGGCCGTGCGCGGGCAACCCGACGTCACCCGGCCCGATCAGCTCGCGCCGGGCACGCAGGTATTCGCCGAGCGGGCCGGCCGTGCTCACCCGCCCATCGTAGGAGCCGGCACCGGACACCCAGCCTGGTCCCGCCACTACCAGGAAAAACGGGGAACCGGCTAGCGCCCGCCGCCGGGGTGACAGTGTCGGGGTAAGCGTGATCGAGAGACGGGACAGCCATGGCAGAGCGCATCACGACCCCCTTCGGTTTCGCCTCGACCGCCGACGAGGTCGTCGCCGGGGTCGACCTGACCGGCAAGCGGGCCGTCATCACCGGCGGTGCCGCCGGTATCGGCGTCGAGACCGCCCGTTCCCTCGCCGCCGCCGGCGCCGAGGTGGTGCTCGGCGTCCGCCGGGTCGCGGCGGGCGAAGAGGCCGCCGCCGACATCGCGGCGAGCATCGGCGCGGAGCGGGTCACCGTCCGCGCGCTGGACCTGGCCGACCAGGCGTCGGTACGCCAGTTCGTCGCCGGCTGGGACCGGCCGCTGCACATCCTTGTCAACAACGCGGGAATCATGGCGCTGCCCGAGCTGGAGCGCACCGCCGAGGGCTGGGAGATGCAGTTCGCCACCAACTTCATGGGGCACTTCGCGTTGACGGTGGGCCTGCACGACGCCCTCGCCGCGGCCGGCGGCGCCCGGGTGGTGTCGGTCAGCTCCAGCGGCAACCTCTTCTCCCCGGTCATCTTCGACGACCTGCACTTCGCGTTCCGGCCGTACGACCCGCTGCTGGCCTACGGGCAGTCCAAGAGCGCCGAGGCGCTGCTCGCCGTGGAGGCCACCCGGCGCTGGGCCGGCGAGGGCATCCACGCCAACGCGCTCAACCCGGGTGCCATCGCCACCGGCCTGCAGAAACACACAGGCGGCCTGCGTACGCCCAGGGAACGGCAGAAGACCCCGCAGCAGGGCGCCGCGACCTCGGTGCTGCTCGCCGCGTCCCCGTTGCTCAACGGCGTCGGAGGTCGCTACTTCGAGGACTGCGCCGAGGCTCCGGTCGTCACCGAGCGGCCCGCCGACTACAGCGGTGTGGCCGCGTACGCGGTCGACCCGGGCAACGCCGCGCGGCTCTGGGACGTGGCGTCGGACCTGATCTCCCAGCGCCTCGTCACCACCGGCCGCTGACGGCGTCGGCGCGGGCTCGGCGGAACCGGCCCGGGCCTGCTCGACCGGGTGGTACGACTGGGGCGGCGGCGGGGCCGGGGAAGGATGGCGATGGCGGACGGGTTTCCGGGACGGCTGCTGCTCCGGCGGGAGAACCCGGGCAGAGCGTCGTTCCTGGAACTCTTCTTCGACCTGGCGTTCATCTTCGCGTTGACCCGGCTGTCCCGGGCGCTGCTCGACGACCGCAGCCTCACCGGCGGCTTCCAGGTGGCGCTGATGTTGGCGGCGCTCTGGTGGGTGTGGTTCGTGACGGCCTGGTCGGCGGACTGGTTCGACCCGCGTGCCCCGCTGATCGTCGCCCTGCTGCTCTGGGTGATGTTCGGTGGCCTGCTGATGGCGGCGGCCGTACCCACCGCGTTCGACGGGCACGCCCCGGTGTTCGCCGTCGCCTACGTCGCCATCCACCTGGGTCGGGGAGCGATCCTGATCCCCGCCCTGCGGGGACACCCGCTACAGGTGCGCAGCCTGCGGGTGGCGATCTGGTTCGGGATCTCCGGCGTGCTCTGGGTGGCCGGGGCGGTCGTGGCCCCGGCCCGCGAGCTGCTCTGGGCGCTGGCCCTCGTGCTGGAGTACCTCCTGGCCCGGCTGCGCTGGCCGTTCCCGCGGCTCGGACGCAGCACCTGGACGGAACTCCAGGTCAACGGCAGACACCTGTCCGAGCGGTACCAACAGATCTTCATCATCGCCCTGGGTGAGTTGATTCTGATCTCCGGCATCACCTACAGCGGGTCCGGCATGGACCGGAACAGCACGCTGGCCTTCGGCCTGGCGTTCGTGACCGCGGTGGCCCTCGCCCGGCTCTATCTGGTGCCCGCCGGCGCACGGCTGGCCGAGAGGATCGAGGCGGCCGGGCCGCCCGGCAGCAAGGTGACACTCAAGGCGGGCTACCTGCACCTCGTCATGATCGCCGGTGTGCTGGCCACCTCGGTGGCCATGGAGATGACGATCGACGACCCCGGAGGCAACGACAGGGGGCAGTTGGCCCTGGGTGCCATCGGCCCGGCGCTGTTCCTGACCGCCCGGATCCACCTCGCGGCAGTGGTCGACGGCAAGCCGCCCTGGGCGCGTCTGGTCGGGGTGCCGGCCATCGTGGTGGCCGGGCTGGCGACAGCCAAGCTTCCGCAACTCGCCAACAGCGCCGTCGTCGCCGGGGTGCTGCTGTTCATCGTCCTGATCGACGCGCTGCCTGGCCTGCGGCGATTCGTCCGACAGATCGGCGGACGCGACGGGGCCGACAGGCGGCGGCACGGGGAGCGGTCCGATGCCTGAGGCAGCGGTGGACCGCGGCGACCAACCGCGGCGACGCGACGTGGTGGAGTTGCGAGTACACGGCGTGTCCGGAGGTGACCCCACGGTCATCCTCGAACACCAGCGGGTCCGGCAGGTCACCGGCGACGACAGTGGCGGCTTCCACCGCACCGACAGGTCGGAGGGCACCGATCCGGACGGGGTGACGCTTGAGGCGTACCGCTGGGGGGACCTGCCCGCGGGCACCGTGGCCCGGACCCTCTCCATGGTCTTCCTGCTGCCGTTCATGTTCAGCAACGTGGCCGTGTGGATGCTGCCCACGAGCCGCCGCCGTGCCGCAGGGGTCACCATGCTGTGCCGGCTCCTCGCGCTCAACCTCACCGTGCTGTACGTGGTGTCCATCGCCGGGGTCGCCCTCGACCTGTTCGCCTGGCGGTGTCTCGGTGCGGTGCGCTGCCGTGGGCCCTTCGACACGATGGCCGGGCTCGACGGCCGGCACGTCGGGCAGCGGCTGTGCGTGCTGGCGCTCCTGCCGATCGCCGCCATCGTGTTCCTGCTGCTTGTCGGCACGCGCCGGTCCCACCCGGGCGGCAACGCGGTGTGGACCGTGGAACCGCTTGTGCAACGGCTGCGAGCGATCCACGTGGCGGCTGCGCTCGCCGTCCTCGATCTCATGCTGCTCGTGGCCCGCGACACCTCGGGCGGGACGGTCGGGACGACGCTGCTGCTGGCCCTCAGCGTGGTGGTGTTGCTGGTCTGCGTCGGTCTGCTCGCCGCCCCCGGGCTGCTCGACCGGGCCGCGATGGCGCGACCGGCGCAATGGACCGCCCGCACCACAGGCGTCCTGGCCATCGGTATGAGTGCGGCGACCCTCGTCGTCGTCGCCCGCGACGACCAGGGCTGGGCGGCGTCGACCGGGATGCCCGGCTACGGCGGGATCGCGGCCGGGGCCCTGTTCGGTCAGATGACCCTGCTGGTGGCGCTCAGTGGGCTGGTGCTGTGGCACCGTGGTCGTGCCGGCGGGCGGTCCAGGCTGCGACGTGGGCTGGGCGCGGCGGTCGTCGCCGCCCTCGCGGTGGGCCTGGCCGGCGGGCTCTCCGCCGGCCTCGTCTACCAGATCGGGCAGTTGCTCGGCGGGTACTCCAGCGATGGTGGGCCGCCGCTGCCGTACCGCTGGACGCTTCTGGCCTTCTTCCTGCACGTCGTCGCGACGGCGCTGGTGTGCGGCGGCCTGACCCTGCTGTCGCGCCGCCGCCGACACCGTGCGGCGTGGGCGGTCGTCCGCCGCGACTTCCCGGTGGTCCCGCCGGAGGCGGCGGGCCGGCTGCGACTGACGATGAAGACCGTCGCCCGGGCGCGGTTCACCGAGTGGCTGGGTCTGCTCGCGACCACCTACGCGGTGCTGGCGACGATCGGCCTGGTCACGAGTGTGCTCGGGAGTACCGGGCGTGAGCCGGAGGAGTTGGCGCGACAGGTGCTCGGGTTGCCGTCGCGAGCGGTCGAGATGGGGCTCGTCGGGAGCACCTACCTGCTCGCCGCGCTGCTTCTCACGCTGCTGGCCGGGGGTGTGTTCGCCTACCGGACCGCCTGGTTCCGCCGGCACGTCGGCATTCTGTGGGACCTGGGCACCTTCTGGCCCCGGGCCGCGCACCCGTTCGCGCCCCCGAGCTACGCCGACCGTGCCGTGCCGGAGCTGGTCGAGCGGATCACCGACCTGACCGAGCGACACCGTGGGGTGCTGCTCTGTGGGCACAGCCACGGGTCCGCCCTGCTCGCTCTCGCGGTGCTGCGGCTGCCCCCGCGCGTGCGCCGGCGGGTCGCGCTGCTCACCTACGGGTCACCGCTGGACCGGCTGTACGCCCGGCTCTTTCCGACCTACCTCAACGAGGAGGTGCTGCGCGAGGTGGGGGAGCGGGTCGAGTGGCGGTGGCTCAACCTCTGGCGGGACACCGACCGGGTCGGTGGCTGGATCTTCGCTGCCCATCGACCCGGTGATCCAGCCGCGGACCCGGCCGACCTGGCCGGCACGGTCGACCGGCGGTTGCGGGACCCGCGAAGCCTGCTTCCGGCGCCGGGGGAGTCGTCCGCGCCGCCGATCCTCGGGCACCACCCGGGCGAGACCGAACCCGACTTCCGGGCGGCGGTGCGCGAACTCAGCATCCGCCTGCGGCACGTCGGTTGAGGCTTGCCGGCCGTCGGGGACGACGTCTGTCAACGATCCATCTCGGGGATCCGGTCGGACTCCGCCACCGTGGCGCGGACCTTGCGGAGGGTGGCGTCGGGGGCGCGGATCGCGGCACGCCACCGGTCCAGCGTCCGCGTGAGCACCCGCACCACGAACTGCAACTGGTTGACCTGCTCGCGGAGCACCCCCAGCTCGGACCGGGCGCTGAGCGCCTCGCCCTCCAACTGGGTGATGCGCGTCTGCAACGGCTGCACGAGGGTGAGGGCGGCCTCGGTGAGCGTGTCGGCGGCATCGGCCTTGAACTTCCCCCGCTGCACCACGACGGTGGCGATCGCGGCCAGGCCGGTGCCCCCGCCGAGGATGCCGAGCACGCTGAGCGCCACCTGCACCCAGTGCGGTGCGGCTGGCGCGGGTGCGGTCATCACGTGACACCTGCCTGGAGCGGTTCGTAGGGGACGAGTTCGCAGGCTCGGGCCAGGCGGCGCAGGTCGACGGCGATCTGCCCGGCCCGCCAGAGTGACCCGACCGTCACCGCCATCACGAACGACGTCGCGACGATCGAGTTGCTGCCGGACATGACCACCAGGGCCACGGCGTACATGCCGGTGATCGTGCCGAGCACCAACACCGACGCGAGTTCGAGGCCGAGCCCGGTGGAGAGCCGGCCGGGCCACAGGATGCCCAGTAGTCCACCCAGGCCCACCGCGACCAGACCCAGCTCCCAGGCGACCTGGATGGGCGCTGGCATGGACGTCTGCACGGAGGTCGGCCGGACGTTGAGGGTCATCATCAGGACGCCGCAGAGGGGTGCTGCGGCCAGCACAGCGATCTCGTACGGTTGGTGGCGGGATCGGATACGTAGGTTTCCCACGGCAACTCCTTGTCGAGGACCGGCGTCCGGCAACGGCCGGTGGGCCGGTGCCGTTCGGTGGGTCGCGACTGTCGAGCTGCGGTCCGTGCGGCTGAGCCCATCGTGCGGTGCCTGAACGGTCGTTGGGCGAGAAGGTGGAGCGACGCGACCTCGTTGGCTGCCGATATCTGCCTGTGTATCACCGATGACCGGTTGGCGTCCACCTGCGTAACGTCGCGTTTCCGCAGGTCAGAGCAATCTTGACGGGTTTTCGGGACGTTTGGCGGGATGGGGCGGGGCGACCCGGCCATATCGCCACCCTCGTGACAACGAGGTGTCGGATATCTTGCCGAGGGTGACAGAGGTGTGGCCGGGTCGCCGCCGCGGTCAGCGGGCGAGCAGGGTGCGCACCGCCCGGAGCACCTCGGCCGGCGCCTCCTCGGCCATGAAGTGCCCGCAGGTCACTGTCGTGTGGTCCAGGTCCGGGGCCCAGGCCCGCCACACCGCCGCCGCGTCGTAGCCCAGCGCCGCGCCCCAGTCCTGCTGGAGCACGGCCACCGGCATCCGCAACCGGTTGCCGGCGGCCCGGTCGGCGGCGTCGTGGGTCACGTCGATCCCGGCGGACGCCCGGTAGTCGGCGACGATCGAGGGCACCGCGTCGCGGGACGCGCGCAGGTACGCGGTCCGCACGTCCTTCGGCAGGGCCTCCGGATCACGGGTCCAGACGTCCAGGAAATGACCGAAGAAGGCGTCCGGGCTGCCGGCGATCAGCTCCTCGGGCAGGCCGGGCGGCTGCGCCATCAGGTACAGGTGGAACGCGACAGCGGCGCTGGCACCGTGCAGCACGTCCCACATGTCCAGGGTGGGCAGCACGTCGAGCAGGGCCAGGTGACTGACCGCCGACGGATGGTCCAGGCCGGCGCGGAACGCGACCAGGGCACCCCGGTCGTGCCCGGCCAACGCGAACCGGTCGTGGCCGAGCGCGCCGGCAAGCGCCACGATGTCGGCGGCCATGGTGCGCTTGGCGTACCCGGTGCCATCGGTGTCCAGGGGCTTGTCGCTGTCGCCGTAGCCACGAAGGTCGGGGCAGATGACCGTGTGGTCGGCGGCCAGGTCTGCCGCGACGTGCCGCCACATGAGGTGGGTCTGCGGGAAACCGTGCAACAGCACGATCGCCGGCCCGGAACCGCCCACGGCGGCAGTCAGCGTCACACCGTCGGCGACGGTGACGCGTCGGTAGTCGAATCCGTTGATCCTGGGGTCCACGGGGAACCTTCCTGGTGAGCAGTGCCGGCGAGGGCGGTGGCCCGTCGCCGTCGTACCCGTCGAGCCTGCCCGGAGGTGATCAGCAGTCGGTCAGCGTCGGATCAGTGCCGGCCGGGCCACCCGCCTAGATTGGTGCCATGACCAGGCAGCCGACGGCGCTCGTCGCGGTGACCTTCGGCGTGCTCGGGCCGGTGGTCGCCGCGACCGAGCGCGGCCCGGTGCCCCTGCGGGGGCACCGGCAGCGCCTGGTGCTGGGCCGGCTGTTGGTCGCCCACGGTCGGGTGGTGCCGGTGGACCGTCTCGTCGACGACCTCTGGGAGGTCGCGCCGGACGGTGCGGTGGGCGCGATCCGGACCTTCGTCGCCGACCTGCGGCGAGCCCTGGAGCCGGAGCGCCCACCCCGGCAGCTGCCCAGGATCCTCGTCACCGAGCCGCCCGGGTACGTGCTGAAGGCCGCCCCGGAGGCGGTGGACGCCGGACGGTTCGAGGCGGCTGTCGCGGAGGCGGCGCGACTGCTTGCGGCCGGGCGCCCCGCGCCGGCCCTGGCCGCCCTCGACGGGGCGCTCGGGCTCTGGCGCGGGCCCGCGTACGCCGACTGCGCCACCGAGTCCTGGGCGGTCGCCGAGATCAACCGGCTGGACGAGCTGCGGATGCTCGCCGTCGAGCGCCGGGCGGAGGCGCTCCTGGCGGTGGGCCGGCCGGACGAGGCCGCCGCGGACCTACCGGAACTCCTGGCCAGCCACCCGCTGCGGGAGGATGCCTGGCGGCTGCTCGCGGTGTCCCGGTACCGCGCCGGGCGGCAGGGCGACGCGCTTGCCGCGCTGCGGGAGGCCCGCCACGTGCTGGTGACCGAACTGGGCGTGGACCCGGGGCCGGAGCTGCGACGACTGGAGTCCGACATCCTGGCCCAGGCACCGCACCTCACCCCGCCCCCGGCGGGGGCGACAGCCCCCGGAGCGCCCGCCGGGTCGGGGAAGCGTCCGTTCGTCGGCCGCGACGCCGAGCTGGAGCGGCTGCGCCGCGCCGCCGAGACGGCGGCCCACCGCCGCCAACCCACGCTCGCCCTCCTCAGCGGCGACCCGGGCGCCGGCAAGACGGCGCTGGCCGAGACCCTGACCCGGCGACTCGCCGCCGACGGCTGGAGCACGGCGTGGGGCCGCAGCCCGGAGTACGAGGGTGCGCCGCCGGCCTGGCCGTGGACCCAGATCACCGACGCGCTCGCCGGGCCAGCGGCCCCCGTGGTCGCCGCCGACCCGGACGACGGGTCGGCTGACCCCGCCGCGACGCGGTTCCGTCGGCACCGTGCGGTGGCGTCGCTGCTCTCGGCGGTCGCCGACCGGGGGCCGCTCCTGCTGGTCCTCGACGACCTGCACCGGGCCGACGGTGACACCCTGGACCTGTTGACCGCACTGCTCACCGGCCCGCAGCCGGCCGACGGGCCGGTGCTGATCCTCGGCGCCTACCGGGCCACCGAGATCAGCCCGGAGCTGACCGCCACCCTGGCCCGCGTCGCCGGGCTGGAGCCGGTCCGGGAGTACCTCGCCGGCCTGCCCGCCTCGGCGACAGGCGAGCTGGCCGGCGCCATCGCCGGGGCGGAACTGGACCCGGCCACCGCCCGGTCGATCCACAGGCGAAGCGGCGGTAACCCGTTCTTCGTCCGCGAACTGGCCCAGCTGTACGCGAGTGCCGGGGAGGCGGGGCTCGCCGCCGTGCCGCCCGGCGTACGCGACGTGATCCGGCACCGGTTGGCGCAGCTGCCCGCCCCGACCGGTACCGTGCTGCGGCAGGCGGCGGTGCTCGGCCGCGACCTCGACCCGGACGTGCTTGTCGCGTTGACGGGTGACCCGACGGCGGCGCTGGACGCGGTGGACCGCGCCCTGGCGGCCGGGTTCCTCACCGAGCGGGAGTCCGACGGGCGGCTGCGTTTCACCCACATCCTGGTCCGCGACACGCTCTACGCCGACCTGTCCGCGCCGCGCCGCGCCGCCTGGCACGCGGCCGTCGCCGAGGTGCTGCGACAGCGGGAACCCGTCGAACCGGCGGCCCTCGCGTACCACCTGCTGCGCGCCGGGGGGCCGGTCGCCGCCGCCGAGGCGTCGACGTACGCCCGGGTGGCGGCCGAGCGGGCCGAACGGGGCGGTAACCCGCACGAGGCGGCCCGGCTGTGGGGACAGGCGATCGACGCGTACGACCGGGCCGGCGGGGTCGATCCGCACGGGCGGGTGACCGCGCTACTCGGCCTCGGGCGGGCGCTCGCCGTGACGGGCCGGCTGGCCGAGGCGCGGCGACGACGCGCCGAGGCGATCACCGCCGCCGAGTCCACCGGCGACCCGCTGCTCACCCAGGAGGCGCTTGCCGGCTTCGAGGTGCCGGCCAGTTGGACGCGCAACGACGACGACGAGCTCTCCGGGCGCATCGTCCGCGCCGCCGAACACGCGCTGACCGCGCTCGGCCCGAGCCCCTCGGCGCAGCGCAGCCGGTTGCTGAGCACCCTCGCACTGGAGCTGCGCGGCACCACCACCGACCGTGGCCGCCGTGCCGCCGCCGAGGCCGAGACGATCGCCCGTCGCATCGGCGACCCCGGGCTGCTGGCCTTCGCGCTCAACGCCCGCTTCATGCACGCCTTCCACCGCGTCGGTCTGGCCGACGCGCGAGCCCGGATCGGCGTCGAACTCGTCGACCTGGCCGTCCGACACCACCTGGTGACCTTCGAGGTGCTCGGCCACCTCGTCCTGGTCCAGGCCAACTGCGCGCGTGCCGACCGGCACGCCGCCGACACGCACGCGTACGCCGCCGACCGCCTCGCCGGCCGGTACGAGCTGCCGTTGGTCGACGTCTTCACCCGGTGGTACGCCGCACTTCGCCTGGCACTCGACGGCGATCCGGACGCGGCGGCGACCGGATACCGTGCTGCCGCCGAACGGCTGCCGGCCGACGGCATGCCGGGCCTGGCCCAGGGGTTGCTGCCGCTCGCCCTGCTCGGCCTGCGACTGTCCGACGCCGTCGGCGGTGACCCACCGGGCGGCGACGCCCAGCCGGCCCCCGGCGAGCGACCGATCCCCGGGCCGGACGACGAGGACTGGGCCCGGCTGGACTGGGGCCCGCACGAGCCCTGGGTCCGCCCACTGCTGCTCGCCGCCGCCGGTGACCGCGGTGCCACCCGGGCGGCGCTGCGAGCCCTACCGGACGGGCCGCACGATCTGCTGCGGGAGGTGCGGCTCTGCCTCACCGCCCGAGCGGCGCTCGCCGTCGGCGACCGGCCCACCATGGAACGCGTCGCCGCCGCGCTCCGCCCGGCCGCCGCCGAACTGGCGGCGGGCAGCGGGGTGGTCACCGTCGGCCCGGTGGCCGGGCACCTCGCTGATCTGGCCGCCGCTCTGGGCCGCGACGAGGAGGCCGCCGCGCACCGCCGTGCCGCCCGGGTGCTCACCGCGCGCGTGCGCGCCGACGGCCCGACCTGAGCGCCACCGGGCGCGACGAGTGGTCGTGGTCGCCGATCGCCCGGGTGCCCGCCACCGTCGACGGCAACACGTAGCCCTTCCCGATGCTCGTCGTGGTCAGGTTCAACCGCACTACCCCGCCGCTTGGCCGCCGCACCGCTGCATAGGTCACCTACTGAGAGATCTTGGACAGTTACCGTTCTGCGCGAACGGTAACTGTCCAAGATCTACGAACATCCGCCGAGCCGAACGCCGGGCAGCGTCCGTCACGCGGCGACAGCGCGATGGCGACCAGACCAGGGAACGCCGCCGGCCGTACGCCACATAGCCACCGTTCACATCGTCGCTATCAACGAGTGCTTACGACCGGGACCTTCGAAACAAGGCCTTGGCCCGTATGCGTCGGGTGACGCTCGTCGGCCCCCGGTTCGCTGGCCACTGTTGGTGCCGAGGCGACACGCCGCCCGGCTTTGATCACGTACGGCTCACCGTCCCGGTGCCCGCCCTCGTGCTGCATGGCACGTCCCCGCGCGGACTGCCCAGCGACTTGCCGGTTTACGCCGGAACCCGGGGGCGGGTGCGGTCAGATGGAACCACCGGCGCGTCCACCGTCGGCCGTGGTCCGAGGGGGTACGCGTGGAGGCGCTCGTCCTGATCGTGGCGCTCGGCGTCACCGTCCTCGTCGGCACCACCCTCGGCGGTCGGTACCGGGTCGCCCCGCCGGTCCTGCTCATCGCGTTGGGCGTGCTGCTCGGGCTCATGCCGCCGCTGTCCGAGGTCACCCTGGAACCCGACCTGGTCCTGCTGATCTTCCTGCCGGCGATCCTGTACCGGGAGAGCCTCACCATCAGCCTGCGGGAGATCCGGGCCAACCTGCCGGTGATCGGGTTGCTCGCCGTGGTGTTGGTGATCCTCACCATGGTCACGGTCTCCTACGCCGCGCAGGCGTTCGGGGTGAACCCCGCCGCAGCCTGGGTGCTCGGCGCGGTCCTCGCGCCGACCGACGCCGCCGCCGTCACCGGCCTGGCCAAGCGGCTGCCCCGCAAGCTGCTCACCACCCTGCACGCGGAGAGTCTGGTCAACGACGGCACCGCGCTGGTGATCTTCGCGGTGGCCGTGGGTCTGCTCAGCCACAGCGCCGATCCGGGGGTGCTGGGCGTCGGCGAGGAGTTCGTCGGGGCCAGCGTCGGCGGAGTGGTCGCCGGTCTGCTGGTGGGGGTCGGCGTGGTGCTGATCCGCAAGCGGCTCGACGACCCGCTGCGCGAGGGCGCGCTCAGCGTGCTGACACCGTTCGGCGCCTTCCTGCTCGCCGACTCGGTGCACGCCAGCGGGGTGTTGGCGGTGGTGGTCGCCGGTCTGGTGCTCGCCTACGCCGGCCCACGGGTGATTCGTGCCCGTTCCCGGGTGCTGGCGTACGCGTTCTGGGACCTGAGCACGTTCCTGATCAACGGTGGACTGTTCGTCCTGCTCGGCACCCAGATACCCCGGGCGGTCCGGGGCATCACCAGCACCTCGCCGCAGCGGGCGCTGCTGATCGTGCTCGTGGTGACCCTGGTCGTGATCGGCACCCGCCTGCTCTTCGTCTACCTCACCGTGCAGTCGGCGCGGCTGCGGCGCCGTCGCATCATGGACCCCAGCCAGGGGCCGTCGAGCTGGCGGGTGGGGACCGTCGCGGGCTGGTCCGGGTTCCGGGGCGCGGTGTCGCTCGCCGCCGCCCTGGCCGTACCGACGGTGATGGTCGACGGTCGACCGGTGGTCGAACGCGATCTGATCATCTTCGTCACCGCGCTGGTGATCGTCCTGATCATGCTCCTGCAGGGCACCACCCTGCCGTTGGTCGTGCGCTGGGCCGGGCTCAAAGGCGACCCGGAGCGGGTCGACGAGGCCCGCAACGCCCGGCGGCGGGCCACCGAGGTCGGCCTGGCCGCTCTTCCCCAGGTCGCCGCAGAGGTCGGCGCCCAGGACGACTCGGTGCGTCGGCTGGAGGCCGAGTACCGGCGGCACCTGGAGGACTTCGACGACAGCGGCGCGGACACCGCCGAGGAGCGCCGGTTGGAACGCCGACTGCGCCTGGGCGTCCTCGCTCACAAGAGACGGGAGGTCACCCGACTGCGCGACAACCGGGAGATCGACGACCTGGTGCTGCAGGAGCTCCAGTCCGCGCTGGACAACGAGGAGATCCGGCTGCTGGGACGCGGCCCCAACGAGTGACCGACAGCGGCCGTCCGAGCGGCGCGGCTCAGAGCACCTGGTCGAGGAACCGGCGCAGTCGCGGAGACTCGGCCCGCTCGAAGATCGCCTCGGGTGGGCCCTGCTCCAGCACGACGCCCCGGTCCATGAAGGCGACGCTGTCGGCGACCTGCCGGGCGAAGCCCATCTCGTGGGTCACCACCACCATGGTCATGCCGGCGGCGGCCAGGTCGGCCATCACCCCGAGGACGCCCTTGACCAGTTCCGGGTCGAGCGCCGAGGTCGCCTCGTCGAAGAGCATCACCTCGGGCCGCAGCGCCAACGCGCGGGCGATCGCCACCCGCTGCTGCTGACCGCCGGAGAGCTGTGCCGGTCGGGAGTTCGCCTTACCGGCAAGCCCCACCAGCTCCAACTGGGTTCGGGCGACGGCCTCCGCCTCGTCCGCACCGAGTTTGCGCAGTCGGCGCAGCGCCAGCGTGACATTGCGCAGCACGCTCATGTGCGGGAAGAGGTTGAACTGCTGGAACACCATGCCCACCCGCTGCCGCAGCGCGTCCGGGTCGTCGCCGAGCACGCTGCGCCCGTCCAACAGCACGTCGCCCCGGTCCGGTTCGATCAGCCGGTTGATGGTGCGCAGCAGGGTGGACTTGCCCGACCCGGAGGGGCCGATGACGCAGGCCGTCGTGCCGCGCGGCACCGAGAGGTCGGCCCCGCGCAGCACCCGGTTCGGTCCGAAGGCGAGGTGCACGTCGCGGACGTCGAGGCTGACCGAGGTGGTGGTGTCGGTGGTCATCGTCGGCTCCCTTCGTGGGCGGCGGTCAACAGGTCCTCGTCGTCCTCGTCGTCAGGTGCGGCGACCGGGCGACCGTTGCGCAGCCGCCCGTCGATCCAGTTGACGACGTGCGTCAGCGGGACGGTCAACGCCAGGTAGAACAGCCCCGCCAGCAACAGCGCCGACTCGTTGCCGGTGGTGGCGGCGTAGTCCTGCCCGATCCGGAACAGCTCCCGCTGGCTTGCCACCAGACCGAGGAAGTAGACCAGGCTGGAGTCCTTGATCAGCGCGATGAGCTGGTTCACCCAGGCCGGCAGCACCCGCCGGATACCCTGCGGGATGATCACCAGCCGCATCGCGTCGGCCCAGGAGAAGCCGAGAGCGCGGGCACCCTCCAACTGGGCGGCCTCCACCGACTGGATGCCCGAGCGAAAGATCTCCCCGATGTACGCGGCGGCGATGAGCGACAGCGCCAGGATGCCCAGCGGGTAGGGGTCCGGCCCCCACACCTGCATGCCCAGCGGGGCCAGCCCGACGCCGATCAGCAGGATCGTCGCCGCGGCCGGCAGCCCTCGGAACACGTCGGTGTAGACCCGCGCCGGCCAGCGCAACCAGCGGCTGCGGGAGATGCCGGCGACGGCCAGCAGCAGGCCCAGCACCGAGCCGAGCAGGGCGGCGGAGACCGCCAGGATCAGCGTGTTGGGCAGCCCGACGGTAAGCATCTCGGGCAGCGCCTCGCGCATCGCGTCGGCGTCGAAGAAGGTCTCCCACAGGGTGCTCAACGGATCCATCGGTCGTCTCTCCTACCGCCCCGCTCGCTCGTCACCGGCTCAGGACGCGGCCGACGCGGACGCCGACGGCGCCACCGTGACCGCTCCGCTGCCCGGCTTGAAGTCCGCCGGGATCGGTCGGCCCGGGTAGTACTGCGCCTGCAACCGGGTCCAGGTGCCGTCGGCGATGACCTCGTCCAGGGCCTTGTTCAGCGCCTCGCGCAGCTTGTCGTTCCCCTTTGCCACCGCGTACGCGGTCGGCGCCGGGCTGAGCTGCTTGGCCGCCACGGTGATCTTGCCCTTGCTGTCGGCGGCCGACTTCTCGCCGATCTCCGCCGGGGCGATCCACGCGTCGGCGGTGCCCGCCTTGAGCTGGTTGATCGCGCCGTTGTAGTCCGGCACCCGCACCGGGTTGAGTTGCTTGCCGGTGGCGTAGTCGTCCTGGACGGTGCCCTGCACCACCACGACCCGCTTGCCGGTGAGCTGCTCGAAGCCGGTGATCGACGAGCCGGCCGGGACGTCCAGGCCGAAGTAGCCGAAGTCGTAGCCGTTGCCGAAGTCGACCGTCTTCTTGCGGGCCTCGGTGATGGTGATCGAGGAACTGCCGACGTCGAACTTGCGGTTGTTGACCTGGCTGAGCAGCGCGGAGAAGTCGGTGCCGACGAACTCGACCTTGAGGGCGAGCTTGCCGGCCACGGCGGTGAGCAGGTCGTTGTCGAAGCCGGTGAACTTGCCGTCCTCGAGGTAGACGTTCGGCGGGGCGTCGGTGAGCGTGCCGGCGCGCAACACTCCCGGCTGGGCCAGGCCGTACGGGTTGGCGGTGGCGTCGGACGAGCTGTCGTCGCCGCAGGCGGTGAGGGCGGTGGCGGCGAGGATCGCGGCCGTGCCCAGGGCAGCGGCACGGGTCAGGGCAGGAAGGAATCGCACGGGTGTCTCCGAAGGGTGGTGTCTCGGCGCGTACGGGTGTACGCCACCGACGGCGCGCCCGAGGGGCGTACCGGTGGGAAGGTGTTCCGGAAGGGGGTGCTAGCGCGTGGTGCCGCGACGACAGGCGGCGCTGCACATTCGCATCATGTCCACGTGCCGTCGCCGGGTCAGTGCGGGCGAGGGTCGACCGGTGCGGACATCCGCGACGTCGGTCGGTGGGGCGGTGCTGAGGATGCGCATGGTTCTCCCGGGTCTGTGCTGACCTGGGTGCCAGGCCACGCTTGCACCGACGTCGTGCCGGTGCCTGGTCTTCACCCGGGGCACCCCACCGCGGAGGAGGGTTGCCGGCCAGCGAGCCGGGGCTTCGCGCTGGCGCTCATGACCTGCGCCGAGGCTAGCAGCAGGACCGGGTGGCGCGTCCAGTCGTTATGACCACGCTCACCGTCCGCGTCGGGCCGCCCGTACGCAGCTCAGCCGGCGTGCACGTGTGGTCGACGGCCCGGGTCGGGCTCGTGGCGGCGCAGGATCTCCCGGGTCACCGAGGCGATGGCGCCCTGCCCGAACGCCAGGTAGCGCAGGAAGTTGCGCGTCGGGCCACCCTCGGACCACTCGAAGTAGATGTGCGGGCGCCGGTGGCTGCGGTCGCGGATCTCCAGCAACAGGGCGGCGAGCGCGGTGGGCACCGATGAGCTGGCCAGGCTGAGCACCGGGAAGCGGTCGTCGGCCATGCTGCCGCGTACCAACAGCTCGGTCTCGAAGTCGGACGGGTCGGTGACCGTGACCTCGACGAAGATGACGTCGCTGTCGTCCGGGAAGTCGTTGTCGGCCATGGTCTGCGCCAGCTTGGCGCGGTACTCCGCCTCGTCGCGTCGGTCGGGTTCGTGCGCGACGAGGCGGATCCGTCTCCCGGCGCGTTCGTCGATCATCCGGGCCGCGGACGGGTCCAGCTCGACGTGGTCGACGCGCAGCTCGTAGGCCCGCATCAGACGGGACAGCACCGACACCAGGATGATCCCGCCGATGAAACAGGCTGCGATCTTGACGCCGCTCGGACGCTCGACCACGTTCGCAAGCGTGGTGTAAATGAAGATCACCGCGATGACTCCGAACGCGGCGGTGCGGCCACGCTGACGCTGCCGGTGCGCCGCGAGCGTCACCGCCGTCGCGGCCGAGGTGATCAACACCAGAACCCCGGTGGCGTACGCGCCGCCCTGCGCGTCCACGCTGGCCTCGAAGACGATCGTGATCAGGAAGGCCACGCCGGTGAAGACCAGCACCAGCGGCCGGACGGCTCGCGCCCAGGTCGGCGCCATGCCGTAACGGGGCAGGTAGCGCGGCACGAGGTTGAGCAGACCCGCCATCGCCGACGCGCCCGCGAACCAGAGGATTCCGATCGTGGACAGGTCGTAGACGGTGCCGAACACCTCACCGAGGTGGGCGTGCGCCAGGTACGCCAGCGCCCGCCCGTTCGCCGGCCCGCCCGGCTGGAAGGCCTCCGGCGGAATGAGCACGGTGGTCGTCACGCTGCTGGTGATCAGAAAGACGCTCATGATCAGCGCCGCGGTGGTGAGCAGCCGACGCGCGCCACGGATCCGGCCCAGCGGTCGTGCCTCCGAGTCCTGCGGGTCACCCCGAATGCTCGGCATGACCGCCACACCGGTCTCGAAGCCGGACAGGCCCAGCGCCAGCTTCGGAAAGACCAGCAGCGACAACCCGACCACCAACCAGGGATCGCCGTGCCCGGTGGTCAGCATGGTGGTCCAGTCGCCGACCGCGTGGGGATGCGTCGCCACCCGCCAGAGCGCGTCGACCACCACCACCGCGTTCAACGTCAGGTAGACCGCGACCAGGACGACGGCGATCCCGATGGCCTCGGTGAATCCCTTCAGGAACACCGCGCCCAGCAACGCCACGAGCAGCAGCGTGACAAGCACCTCGTGACCCTTGAGCCCGCTCGGCCAGAACGGGTTCTCGTCGATGTGCGCGGTCGCGTCGGCGGCCGAGAGGGTGATGGTGATGATGAAGTCGGTGGCCACGAAGCCGAGCAGCACCAGCACCAGCAACTTGCCCGGCCAGTAGCTCAGCAGACGGACGAGCATCGCGATGGAACCCTCGCCGTGCGGGCTCTCCACCGCCACCCGCCGGTAGACCGGCAGCGCCCCCAGGAGGGTCACCAGCACCAGCACCAGGGTCGCCACCGGCGAGAGTGCCCCGGCGGCCAGCGCGGCGATGCCCGGCTGGTAACCGAGTGTGGAGAAGTAGTCGACCCCGGTCAGGCACATCACCCTCCACCACGGGTGGTGCCGGTGCTCCGGCGGGCGCCCGTGCGGCCCCGGGTGCTGGACGGCCTGGTCCGAGCCGGCGTCGAGCAACCATTCCCGCAACCGGCGGGCGCGTCTGTCGACAGTCACCGGCGCGTCCCCCGTCATCCCGCCCACGGTCACCGTGAGTATCCGCCTGTCGGGCTGTCCCCGTCCGCTGGTGAGCGGAACCCGGCCGACGCCGGGGCGGGTTTCGGGCCCGGGACAGGGGGGAAGCAGCGCTCCCGGGTTGGCGCGCGCGCCGGACCGGAGGGCACCGGGGGAGGGACAGGGCATGGTCGGCGGCCGTCGCTTCCGCCCGGGTGGTGGCTTCGGCCGCCAACTCGACGAGTACGAGACGAGGGTCGGCGTGCCGCCGCCCACGGAGTCGCCGGCCGCCGCGCCCCAGGGCGGTCTGGTGGACAGCGCGGTCTACCGCCGGGGGCACCGGTTCGCCTCGCCGCCCGGCCTGGCCGAGACGTACCGCTGCCTCCAGGAGCAGGACGGCGCGATGGCCTGGATCGGGTTGTACCGGCCCGACATCGACCAGATCACCTCGCTGGCCCGGGAGTTCCGGTTGCACGACCTGGCCGTCGAGGACGCGATCAACGCCCATCAGCGGCCCAAGCTGGAGCGGTACGGGCACACCCTGTTCGTGGTGTTGCGGGCCGCCCGCTACGACGACCTCCGGGAGGAGGTCGAGTTCTCCGAGCTGCACCTGTTCATCGGGCCAGGCTTCGTGGTGACCGTCCGACACGGTGAGGCGCCGGACCTGGCCGCGGTGCGGCGGCGGATGGAGACCGAGGCGCAGATGCTCGCGCGGGGCCCGGAGGCGGTCCTGTACGCGATCCTCGACCAGGTCGTCGACGGGTACGCGCCGGTGGTGGCCGGACTGGAGAACGACATCGACGAGATCGAGACCCAGGTCTTCGGTGGCGACCCGAACGCCAGCCGCCGCATCTACGGTCTCAGCCGCGAGGTCATCCAGTTCCAGCGGGCCGCCCGCCCCCTGCTCAGCGTGCTCGGCGCGCTTGCCGACGGCAGTGCCGGCGCCGACGAGGAACTGCGCCGCTACCTACGCGACGTGACCGACCACCTCACCCAGGTGGTGGAGCGGGTGGACGGTTTCCGGCACCTGTTGCAGAACATCCTCACCGTCAACGCCACCCTCGTCTCGCAGCAGCAGAACGAGGAGATGCGCAGCCTCACCGCGGCAAGCTACAGCCAGAACGAGGAGCTGAAGAAGGTCTCCTCCTGGGCGGCGATCCTCTTCGCTCCCACGCTGATCGGCACCGTGTACGGCATGAACTTCGTCCACATGCCCGAGCTGAACTGGCGCTTCGGCTATCTCTTCGCGCTGCTGTTGATGCTGCTGGTCTGCGGCACCCTCTACCTGATCTTCAAGCGGCGCGGTTGGCTCTGAGCCGGGTGCCTGAGGCCGGGACTCACTCGATGCCGCGCAGGATGTGCCGCTCGTCCTCGACGTCGTCGTCGCCGGCACTGATCCGGCCGAGCAGTACGGCGGCCGCCCAGATCGTCAGTGGCGTGGCCGCCCCGGTCATCCCGCCGCCGGTCCGGTCGTCCCGGGTCTGGCTCCGCTCCGCACGCGGTGGCCTGCGCTGAGCCTGCATGGGCCCTGCCTCTCCTCGTCGAAACCGCCGTGGGGCGGCGCGGGGCAGACCCACGCCACCGGCCGGGCAGACCACCTGTCAGCAGCCCACCACCGGTACGGCAGCCACTCGAACCTTCCCACGCCCGGCCGCATCCGCACCGCTTGTTTTCGGGTTTCCGACTGTCGCCCGCCAAACCGGACATTACGCATCGACGGTCGAGCCACGGTCAAGGCAGCGGCTCGGCGATGCCGCGCGCGTGGTCGGTGAGCGCCGCGCCGACCACTGTCGCGGCCAGCGGCAACACCTCCAGGCAGCGACGCACCGCGGCGGCCATCAGGGTGTTCGGCACCCGCATGGAGAGCGTGCAGTGCGGCACCCAACGCCCCGGCTGGTAGTGCTCGGCGAGGGGAATGCCGGCGCCGGCGAGCCGGTCGTGCACCAGCCGGTGGTGCGCCAGCAACTCCGGGGTGGGCGCCGGGCCGAGCCAGAGCACCCGACCGACGAACTGGCCGGCGTGCTGGAACTCGAGCCGCAGCGGGGCGGCCACTACGGTCCCCCGCAACGCCTCGGCGACCTGCTCCGGGTCGAAGCGGGGCGCCACCGCGAGCGACACGTGCGGGCGGTGGCGCTGCTCCAGCAGCGACCGCATGCTCTGCACGCCCTCGGCCTCCAGCGCGTCCCAGAGCACCCGGATCCGGCGGGTGGCATCCGGGTCCAGGTACAACTCCAGCGCGGCGACCATTCGATCACCGTAACGGCCGAGGTTTGCCCGCCCCGGTCCGGCGGTACCTGACCGGGTAACCGATCAGGGAGGCGTGGCCCGTGGACGTGAGTGACCTGCTGACCGAGGCGTACGACCGGCTGCCCGACCTCGTCCGCGCGGCGGTCCACGGGCTCAGCCCGGAGCAACTGCGCCACCAGCCCCGGCCGGGCGTCAACTCGGTCGGCTGGCTGGTCTGGCACCTCACCCGGGTACAGGACCACCACGTCGCCGACCTCCTCGACGCCGACCAGATCTGGGCGAGCGGCGACTGGGCGGGTCGGTTCGGGCTCGCCACCGACCCCGACGACACCGGCTACGGGCACTCGCCCGCCCAGGTCGCGGCGGTACGGCCGGAGAGCGCGCAGGTGCTGGTCGACTACTACCAGGCTGTCGCGGCGCGTACCCGGAGCTTCCTGACCGGCCTGGGCCCGGCGGACCTGGACCGCGTGGTCGACGAGGGGTGGGACCCGCCGGTCACCCTCGGCGTCCGGCTGGTCAGCATCGCCGAGGACGACCTGCAACACGTCGGGCAGGCCGCCTACCTGCGGGGCCTGATCGAGGTCGACTGACGTACTCCCCTCACCCGCTTCGGGTGAACCGCGCTCACCCCGGCCCGGGTAATCCTGCGGGAAGCCGTGGGGAGGGGACCTGATGGGCGCGACGGCGGAGCAGTACCTGCAACAGCTGGACGCCGGTCGGCGTCCCAACCTGCCGGAGACCACCGCGGGAACGCTGCGACTGGACGTACGCGACGACGGCAGCACCGAACACTGGTACCTGACGATCTGCGACCAGCAGGTCCAGGTGGCGCGGTCGACCGACGACGCCGATCTGGTGGTCCGCGCGGACCGGTGGGTGTTCGACCAGATGGTCGACGGTCGGCTGCACCCCGGGGCGGCCCTGCTGCGCAACGACCTCACCCTCCAGGGCGACATGCGGCTGCTGATGGTGCTGCGGCGGATCTTCGCGGGGCCGAGCGGCGCCCGCCACCCGCGGGACCTGGGCCGAACCGCCCTGGCCGCCCGGGCCCCGGACCGAAGCGCGACGGACGCTCGGGAGGAACTCTCGTGAAGCAGGAACTGCTGCACGTGATCGCCGGCAACGTGTTCGCGATCAGCGACGCCCAGGGCGACATCGAGAGCGACCCGAGGTCGCCGGTCGGCCTCTTCGCGTACGACACCCGCTTCCTGTCGCACTGGGTGCTCAGGATCGACGGCGAACGGATCAACGCCCTCTCCCGCGACGACATGACGTACTTCGAGACCCGGTTCTTCCTGGTCCCCGGCGCGGCCAGCCACTACGTCGACACCGACGTGTCGATCATCCGCCACCGCTCCATCCACGA
Source organism: Micromonospora sp. NPDC003944 (assembly GCF_053605225.1). Lineage (NCBI taxonomy): Bacteria > Bacillati > Actinomycetota > Actinomycetes > Micromonosporales > Micromonosporaceae > Micromonospora > Micromonospora sp. NPDC003944. The sequence goes on along the minus strand of NZ_JBSGIV010000022.1, from coordinate 13,958 downwards.
CTGTCTGCACGAGAACATCACCGTGCTCAACCACTCGCCGCAGCCCGCCGACTTCGAGATACGGCTGGAGATGGCGAGCGACTTCACCGACATCGCCGAGATCGGGCACCTCCGTCAGCGGGCCGTCGAGGTCGTCGCGGACTCGGCGAACCAGCAGCTGGTGCTGCGCTACCAACGGCAGCGGTTCGTCCGCCAGACCACCGTACGGAGCACCGTGCCCGTCGATGTGGACGAGGGGGGAATGACGTTCCGGATCCGGATCGCCCCGGAGGGGAAGTGGGAGACCGACCTGCACGTCGCGATGACCATGGGCGGCGAGGACGGGCAGGACGTCCGTGCCTCCCTGGAGTCGCACCAGCGGGCCGTGCGGACCGGGATGCGCGAGAGCCTGACGGACTGGATGGACCAGGCCCCGGAACTGGTGGCCGAGCGCGGCGGTCTGGAGGAGATGTACCGGGGCAGCCTTGCCGACCTGGCGGCACTGCGGTACCGGCCGCTGTCGTACGACGCCCGCGTGCCGATCGCCGGTCTGCCGTGGGCGATGTGGTTGTGCGGACGGCACAGCATCATCACCTGTCTGGAGACGCTCGCGTTCACCCCCCAACTGGCCCCCGCGACGCTGCGGATGCTGGCCTTCATGCAGGGCAGCCAACTCGACGACGACCTGGACGAGGAGCCGGGCAAGATCCTGGCCCACCTCCGCTACGGCGAGTCCGGCGTGTTCGGCGACCGGGCCAACGCGCTGTACTACGGCTCGGCGGACACCAGCCCGCTCTTCGTCGTCCTGCTCGACGAGTACGAGCGGTGGTCCGGTGACGCGGACCTGGTGCGTGAACTGCGCCACCCGGCCCGGATGGCGCTGGACTGGATCGACGAGTACGGCGACCTGACCGGGGACGGCTACGTGCGTTACCAGCGTCGCAACGAGCGCGACGGCGCGATCAACCAGTGCTGGAAGGACTCCCCGGACGGGATCACCAGCGCCGACGACCGGCAACCCGCCTTCCCCCGGGCCACCTGCGAGTTGCAGGGCTACGCGTACGACGCGAAGAGGCGCGGCGCGCGGCTGGCCCGGGAGTTCTGGGGCGACCCCGCGTACGCCGACCGGCTGGAGCGGGAAGCCGCCGCGCTGAAGGACCGCTTCAACCGGGACTTCTGGCTGTCGCACCGGGACTACTACGCGTTGGCGCTCGACCCGTACGGTGAGCCGGTCGACGCGCTGGCCTCCAACATGGGGCATCTGCTGTGGAGCGGCATCGTCCCGGACGACCGGGCGGAGACGGTCGCCGAGCACCTGGTCGGGCCGCGGTTGTTCAGCGGTTGGGGGGTGCGCACCTTCGCCACCGGGCAGCGCCCGTACAACCCGGTGGGCGCCCACCTGGGGGCGGTGTGGCCGGCGGACAACGCCCTGATCGCCGCCGGGCTGCGCCGCTACCGTTTCGACACGCAGGCAGCCACGATCGCGGGGGGCATCTTCGACCTGGCGCAGACTCTCGGTGGGCCGGTGCCGGAGGCGATCGCCGGCCACGAGCGGAGCCTGACGAAGTATCCGGTCCAGTTGCCGGGGGCCGGTCGCCCGCAGTCGTGGTCGTCCGGGGCGCTGCTGATGCTGTTGAGCACCACGCTGGGGCTGCGACCCACAGGCGACAACCTGCTGGTGAACCCGGCCGTGCCGGAGGGGTTCGGTCGGCTGGAGTTGCTGGACATCCCGGGTCGCTGGGGCCACTCCGACGCCTACGCCAGAGACCGGACCACCGAGGGGCGGGTCCGCCCCCGACTGCGCTGACGCCCGTCGGCGGTCGGGCGACCCTCGGTGGTCCGGCCGCCGACGAGCGGGTCAGCCCATGGTCTTGGCGCCGTCGATCGACTCCCGCAGGATGTCGGCGTGCCCGGCGTGCTGGGACGTCTCGGCGATCAGGTGCAGCAGCACCCGGCGGACCGTCCAACTCGCCCCCTGCTCGAACCAGGGCGCCTGCGGCAGCGGGTGCGCCGTGTCCAGGTCGATGCCGGCGACCACCTCGTCGGTGCGGTCGGCGACCTCCCGGAAGCGCTCGACCAGGGTGGCGAGGGTCTCGCCCGGCAGCATCTGGAACTGACCGACCCAGTCGATCTCCTCACGCTCCATCGCCTCGGCGCCGCCCACCGCGAAGAGCGTCCAGCGGTGCTCGACGTTCGTCACGTGCTTGATGAGGCCGCCGAGGCAGAGACCACTCACCGTCGGCCGGCTGGCCGCCTGCTCGTCGGTGAGCCCGTCGACCGTCTGCAGGAGGAAACCGCGGTGCTTGCGGAGCGTCTGCAGGAAGTCGGCCCGCTCGCCGATGAGCTGCTCGGTGCTGGTCATGTCGCCACCCTTCGTCGATGTCCACCCGATGCCACCGTAGGCCCAGGCACCGACACTTCCCCGGCACGACACCGGGTGGACGGAAGGCCCGCCAGCGGTTGCCGATCCGCGCCGCTGGCGGTCCACTGAATGACATGGGTGTGATTAAGGTGGGTACGTCGTCCTGGGCCGACCAGTCCCTGCTGCGCTCCGGGTGGTACCCCCGCTCGGCCAGCACGCCGGCCCGCCGGCTGGGCTTCTACGCCAGTCGGTTCCCGATGGTCGAGGTGGACACGTCCTACTACGCCATCCCGGTGCCGGAGACGACCCAGGGCTGGGTGGACGCCACCCCTGACGACTTCACCTTCGACGTCAAGGCGTTCAGTCTCTTCACCGGCCACCCGACGCCGGTCGCGGTGCTGCCCCGCGACCTGCGCCCGGCCGCCGGCCCGAGCCGGATCCGCCGCCGGGATCTGCCGGAGCGGGCGTACGACGAGCTGTGGGCCCGGTTCCGGGCGGCCCTCGACCCGATCGCGGCGGCCGGCAAGCTCGGTGTGGTGATGGTGCAGTTCCCGCCGTGGCTGGTGCGCAGCCCCGCGGCGGAGCGCCGGATCGTCGAGCTGGCCGAGCGCTGCCGGCCGTGGCGGGTCGGTGTGGAGCTGCGGCACGGCTCGTGGTTCGAGGACGGTGCGGCGACGGGCACTCTGGACCTGCTCCGCGCCCACGACCTGTCGCTCGTCTGCGTCGACATGCCACAGGGGCATCCGTCGTCGGTGCCACCGCTCCTGACCATGACGGCGGAACCGGCGATCGTCCGGTTCCACGGTCACAGCGACGCCTGGGGCGAGGGCGACAAGCAGGACAAGTTCCGGTACGCGTACGCCGAGGACGAGCTTCGGCACTGGGCCGCTCTGCTGGCCGAGTTCGCCGGTCTCCCCGACGAGCTGCACGTGCTGTTCAACAACTGCTGCGCCGGGCAGGCCCAGCGCGACGCCACCCGGCTGGCGCAGCTGCTCACCGAGACGATGGTCGCCGACCACACCGTTCCGGCGTCCGGCTGATCGCCGCGGGTGTCGGTCGGCCGCGCGCCTGTCGACTCAGGACCGCCGGCCCCGGCTGCGTAGTGCGTCCTGGGTCGATTCGCCGATGTCCGCGTCGTCGGGGAAGGTCCGGCCGCTCGGGGCGGGATCGGGCGGGGCACCCGGGCCGGCCATCGGCGTACGGGTCGGCTCGACCGAGCCGAAGCCGTGTCGTCCCGCCGGGTCCGACCGTCCCGCCGGGGCACCGGCGCGCCGCTCGCCGCGCCTTCCCTCGGGCACCGCGGTCTCCTCGCTGCCCTCGTCCATCGGTGAGTCGTCGTCAGTGCCCCAGGGCGCGTCGGCGTCGAAGCCGTCGCCGGTGCCCCACGGCCTGGTCGCCTCCGGCTCCAGCCGGTCGTTGTTCCCGCCGCGTCCCTTGTCCGCCGTCATGGCCACCCCGCTCCTCGGTCCGCCGTTCCGGCGGACGATGTGCCGTCCTCGGGTGCCGGGACTGCCCGCCCCGAGCGCGGCGCACGACATCTCTCCGCCGCGTGCGCGGGATCAGTCGTCGCGTCACCGCGCGCGCAGAGCCGGCCAACGCCCCGCCGTCGAGGTGGCGGCGGGACGCCGGCCGGCTCGACGTTCAGCGTCCGGCCATCGCCATCGGCCGCTTGCCGTTGCTCATCGCCGCCATCTTGATCATGCTCTTCGAGGTGCCCCTCATCCCACCGGCGCGACCGAGCATCCCGCGGAACACCTGGCCGGGCTTCTGCTGCTCACCCATGTACGCGGTGACCACCACCAGCGTCCCGGTCAGCGCCGGAATGGCCCACTGGAGCAGCTTCATCTGCCGCTGCGACGAGGCCACGCTCGCCGGCGTCTGGTGGTTCGGCTCGGTGGCGCCGCTCACCGACGGGCCGCCGGCCTTCTCCAGTCGCATCCCGACCAACCGGCTGTAGCCGGTGACCGCGAGCGCGCCGATCGTCAACGCGGTCTTGATGGCGCTGACCCGGCCGACGCCGGACTGGGCCGCCACCCGTGGGCTCTCGGTGACCAGCTCGCCGACGGCGCCGGCCAGGTGGGCGCCGATCGCGGCCGCGTTGACAGGTGTCCACTTGGACCAACCGGCCGACGCGACCGGGAGCCGCTGGGTCGAGTCGCTGATTTTCGCTGCTGCGCCGTTGACACCGAAGGCACCCATGAGGGAGCCGCCGAACCAGGCCGCCAGGCCCAGATCGTGCATCGAACGCAGTGCGGTGTGCCGTTCGGACATGTGATCCCCTTCCGCCGTGTCGGGCGCTGCGGCTTACCCGCCGGTCGGGCGGCTAACCCCGCCCCGCGCGGGCCGATCCGCGCCGTCGAGGCAGCTACGGGACGTCCGGGTCGTCGGTGCGTCGGCCCCGCCGGAGCAGGAGTCGTTCGCCCGGTGGCGGGTAGATCCCGAGCGACGCCGACGAGAGGGGAACGCGATGTCGCAGCCGGACGAGAGCCGGGAGAAGACCCCCAAAACAGACGCGGTGCTCATGCACCCCGACAACGACCCACACCGCAGCACCGCCGAGGTCGCGCCGCGCGCGGAGCACGCCGAGATCCAGGTGGAGCGCGACGGTGAACTGGTGCCGCTGGAGCAGGACGAGTGAGCCGACCGTCGCCCGACGGCGGGCCGGTACGGCTCAGCGCGGCGGCAGCTCGCCGGCGAAGGCGGCGATCCGCCGCGCCAGCGGCGCGCTCGCCCGTACCCAGGTGAAGTGGTCCAACGTCGTCCCGGCCTGCGCCACTGTGTACCGCTCCCGGGCCACCTGCGCACCGCCGAGCTTCGCGCAGAGGAGATCCATGGTCCGGTGCGGGGTGTACTGGTCGTCGTCCACGCTGACGGCCAGCACCGGGGTTCGGATCGCCCGGACCGCGGCCTCGGTGTCCGTACCGTCGATTCGGGGGAACCGGCCGGTCCGCGCGGTGGACGCCCAGTCCCGGACGACGCCGCGCGCCTGCCGACCGCCGAAGCCCCAGCCCGGCCAGACCCCGAGCAGCGCCGCCGTGGCGGCGATCCCCTGGGTGTAGGGCAGCACGCCGAGGCCGCGCAGGCCCGGGTAGCTCCGCCAGTACGGGATGCCGACCGCGACAAGCGCCAACCCGTCCACCTCGTCGCCGCCGTGCAGGGCGAGGTGCAGCAGCGCGGCCTGCCCACCGAGCGAGTGCCCGAGCAGCAGTCGGGTGCGCCCGTCCAGTCGCGGCTTGAGGGCGGCAAGCACGGCGCCGACGTCGCTTGCCAACTCGGCGTAGCCGTGCCGGTCCGCCCGACTCGGTGCGGGCGTGCTCGCCCCGGTGCCGCGCAGGTCGGCCACGACAACGGCCAGCCCGGCCGCGCGCAGCGCGGCGGCGAACGGCCGGTAGTAGCGGGCGCGGACCCCCATCGCGGGCAGGAGCACCACCACCGGCGCACCCGTCACCCCGGCCGGCTCCGGATACACCTGCACACCCAGGCGAGCACCGTCGACGTCGACGAACTCCTGCGCGTACTCCGGGTCCCCGTTCACCGGCCCAGCGTACGGCCTGGCGTTACCGGCGGGTAGCCGCCGGCCGAGGCGGTCCCGCGGCTCGCCGGACGCGACGGAGGGCCCCGCCGGGTGGCGGGGCCCTCCGATCGGGGCTGCGGTCAGGAGACCGAGATCGCCCCGTTGCTGGCCCGGACACAGGCCACCGACCGCGCACCTGTGGCGGCCGCGCCGCTCAGGCACTGGCCGAGCACCTGGTGCCCGGTGGCGTTCGGGTGCCACGACTCCTGGCAGGTCTGGAAGTAGCTCACGCAGGTGTTGGCGATCCGCTGGATGGCGATCTTGTCCTTGCCGGCGAGGCTGGTGACGAAGGTGCCGGTCGCGCCGTCCTGAAGCCGGATCGGGGTGGCCAGCGCGCCACTCGGGCTGCTGGTCTGCTCGCAGAGCCGGGCGCCGTTGAAGGCCTGCTGCACGTTCAGGTACACCAGGTCGTCGGCCGGGAACTCGGCGGCCAGCGTGTCCCGGGTGGACTTCACGATGCCGCCGAGCCCTTGGGAGAAGCGGTGCCCCGGCGCCAGGCTGGCCCGGTGGATCGGGCAACCCGCCGCGTACCGCTCGGCGCCCAGGTCGCGGAACTTGTCCCGGGTGTCGTCCCGGCTGTCCTCCTCGTGGAACTGCTGGTTCAGGTCCAGCGGCAGCGGGTTCGTGTAGTCCTGGAACACCACCCGGTGCTGCCCGTCCGCGTCCACCTGGTCCAGAGTGGTCAGGATCTGGCGTACGGCGGCGGTGGTCTCCGCGGTCGCGGCGCTGAGCTGCGCGGCGGTGGCCAGGTCGGCGTCGCTGCACGGCTTCTGCTCCACCGGGCCGTTCAGGTACGCCCAGAACTCCCACCAGCCGGTCCAGGCGTCGGCGATGAACCGGTTGGCGCACTTCTCCGCGACGCTGCCGAAGGTGAACGAGCTGTTGTTGGAGCCCAGGCCGATCAGCACGAGATCGATGTCCTGGGTCTGCGCGACGGCACGCAGCTGGCTCAGCTGCGACGCCACGGTACGACCGTTGGTCCGCGCCTGCGAGGCGTTGGCGATGTCGTGTGGCTGGCCACCGGAGCAGGCCAGGTTGAACCGGTTCTGGATGCCGGGCAGGTTGGCCTGGTTGAGCGAGGCGTTCGCCGAACGGTGACAGAAGAACGCGTTGTTGTTCGCCGCCGTCCAACCGGGGAAGCCCTGGCTGACGCCGTTGGCGTCGACCACCGGGGTGTACGCCCCGGCGCCCTCGCCGCTGATGAAGCTGTCCCCGAGTGCCACCGCGGCGGTGGGCAGCGCGGCGGACGCGGGTGCGGGCAGCGCGACGGCGGTCGACAACGCGGCCATGGCGATCGTCAGTCCCGCGGCGAGCGCGAGACGCCGGAACCTGGGCATGGGGCCCCCATCCATCGAAAGATGAAAGATTCTCTGAGAGCGCGATCAGATCACCCCTGTGCGATGGGCGTCAATGGCCCGTAACAGATTCGTTCGACGAAAGACACGGGCCCGTAGGCGAGACGCCCTACGTGTGTCGCCGCCCCGCAGTCCGCGGAGATGGCGGTCTGGCGGTGTCGCTGCGTGCTCCCATGATCACCCGACGGCTGTTCGTTGGCTCACGTCCGGAGGGCCCCGCGCGGCGGGTCGCACAGGGCCTCCGACACTTGTCCTAGCCTCGGGCTAGGCTCGCTGCGGCGCGCCACGCCGGCTGATGTCGCCGGTGACCGGCAGCACACCGCCGAGACCGGGGAGTACGACCAGTTGACCGCAGAGCCTGACACCCTGTACGGGGCCGATGACCTCACCCACCTCGAGGGGCTGGACGCTGTCCGCAAGCGGCCCGGCATGTACATCGGCTCCACCGACAGCCGTGGCGTGGGTCACCTCGTCAACGAGATCCTCGACAACTCGACGGACGAGGGCGTCGCCGGTCACGCCAGCCACGTCGAGGTGATCCTGCACCCCGACGGCTCGGTGCAGGTCGACGACGACGGCCGGGGCATCCCCACCGACGTGCACGCCAAGTCCGGCATCTCCGGCGTCGAGCTGGTGCTGACCCGGCTGCACGCGGGCGGCAAGTTCGGCGGCTCCGGCTACAAGACCTCAGGTGGTCTGCACGGCGTCGGCGCGTCGGCGGTCAACGCGCTGTCCCGCCGCTTCGACGTGACCGTCCGTCGGGCCGGCAAGATCCACACGATGTCGTTCCGGCACGGCGTCCCGGGCATCTTCGACGGCGACGGGCCGGACGCGCCCTTCACCCCCGGCCCCGGCCTCCAGGTGACCGGCGCCGTGAAGCGTGGCCAGCGCACCGGCACCTCGATCCGCTGGTGGCACGACGCCCGCTACTTCGAGACCGGCGCGGCGCTCGACGTCGACGCCGTCCGGATGAAGCTGCGCAACACCGCGTTCCTGGTCCCCGGCGTGACCTACCTGCTCCGCGACCTGACCGGCGAGACGCCCACCGAGGAGCGGTTCCACTACCCCAACGGCCTCAGCGACATGGTGGAGTTCCTCGCTCCGGCCGGCGACCGGCCGGTCTCCGGCACCCTGCTGGTCAACGGCGAGGGCACCTACCGGGAGAACGCCGCCGACGCCAACGGTGTCATGCAGTCCAACGTGCAGCGCCGCGCCGAGGTCGAGGTGGCGTTCCGGTGGGGCACCGGTTACGAGCGCACCGTCGAGTGCTTCACCAACACCATCCGCAACGCGCACGGTGGCACCCACCGCAAGGGCTTCGAGCGGGCCCTCGTCCGCGCGCTCGCCGACGCGGTCCGCAACACCCGCGGTCTGCTCAAGGCCAAGGAGGAACCGCCCACCCTGGACGACGTCCTGGAGGGCATGACCGCGGTGGTGCACGTGCGGATCCCCGAGCCGCAGTTCACCTCGCAGACCAAGGACGAGCTCTCCACCACCGGCATCACCAAGGTTCTCCAGTCCCTCGTCGACGCGCACGTCAAGGCCTGGCTGGAGGACCGCCGCACCAAGGCCGAGGCGCGCACCGTCCTGCAGAAGATCGTCGACGCCGCCCGGGTGCGCCTCACCCAGAAGCAGCAGAAGGACGCCGCCCGGCGCAAGACCGCCCTGGAGGGCGCGTCGATGCCGCCGAAGCTCGTCGACTGCCGGGCCACCGGCATCGACCGCAGCGAGCTGTTCATCGTCGAGGGCGACAGCGCCCTCGGCACGAGCCGGATGGCCCGTTCGTCGGAGTACCAGGCGCTGCTGCCGATCCGAGGCAAGATCCTCAACGTGCAGAAGGCCAACCTCCAGCAGGTTCTGGACAATGCCGAGTGTGCGGCCATCGTGCAGGTCCTCGGCGCCGGCTCGGGGCGCACCTTCGACCTCGCGGCGCTGCGTTACGGCCGTGTGCTGATCATGGCCGACGCCGACGTGGACGGCGCCCACATCCGGACGCTGCTGATCACCCTGTTCGCCAGGTACATGCGGCCGCTGATCGAGGCCGGCCGGCTCTACGCCGCGATGCCGCCCCTGCACAAGATCACCACCAGGGGGCGCAACCCGCAGACCGTCTACACCTACACCCAGGCCGAGATGGAGGCGACGGTCAGCAAGCTGGAGAAGGCCGGCAAGCAGATCGTCACGCCCATCCCACGGTTCAAGGGTCTCGGTGAGATGGACGCCGACGAACTGTGGGACACCACGATGAACCCGGCCACCCGTGCCGTCCGTCGGATCACCCTGGACGACGTCGACGCCGCCGAACGCATCCTCGAACTGCTGATGGGCGAGAAGGTCGAGCCGCGCCGCAACTGGCTCATCGACTCCGCCGACCGGGTCGACCGGGAAGCGATCGACGCATGAGCGACCGTTTGTCTCGAGTGGAGAGCTGAGTCATGGCACGCCGTAAGGAAAACAAGGTCGACCTCTCCTCGTTCGACCAGGCTGGCGCGCGGGTCTTCGACAACCCGCTGGTCACCGAGGTCTCCGACTCCTACCTGGAGTACGCGTTCTCGGTCATCCACTCCCGCGCCCTGCCGGACGCCCGAGACGGCCTCAAGCCGGTGCACCGGCGCATCCTCTGGTCGATGTACGAGCAGGGCTACCGGCCCGACCGGGGGCATGTGAAGTCTGCCCGCATCGTGGGCGACTGCTTCGTCGCCGGCACATTGGTCTCCACCCCTGATGGCCTGCGGCCGATCGAGGAGATCGAGCTCGGTGACCTCGTGCTGGACGGTGAGGGCGCGTCGGTCCCGGTTACCGCCGTCTATCGCAACCCGACCTCTGACCTCGTTCGCGTCACCTGGAGCAACGGGCACACGATGCTCGTCACCCCGGGTCAGCGCTTCCGCGTGGTCGCCGAGGACCTTTCGGTGGAATGGGTGGAGGCTCGGGATCTCCCGGGGCGACTGACATTGGCCTACGGCAGTCGTCGCAACGCGCTGCCGACACCCACCGGCGACGTCTATGACTATGTGCGCGGGCTGCTGGTGGCCGAGGGTTTTCCTGTCCATCGGTCTCGCGAGGCGGACGGCCGGGTCCGAATCCACATGTGTGACGTCGAGCCGCTGGATGTCGCCCACGGCTGGGCTATCGCCAGCGGATTGAATGTCTCGCGAGGTAAGCGCGAGGCGCGCAACCCCCTCCATCGCGACCAGCACATCCTGACCTTCAGCCGGCACGAGGGGCTGCTGGAGGCCACCGAGCCGCTCAGCCGGGACAAGTACGTACCCCGTGACATCGTCGAGAACCGGTCGGCGTGGGCGCCGTTCCTCGCTGGCTTCTTCGACGGAGACGGTTACGTCCGTAAGCGCTTCAGAGAGATCGTCTTCGTCAGCACGAGTGAGATGCTGGTACGGCAGATCTACGCCATGCTCGCCGACCTTGGGGTGCATGGCCATCACTGGACCAGCGGTCGTGCCTCCGCGGGTGACCCACTCTTCGGTCTCTCGGTCTCTGGGCGGGACGCCGCAGAGCTTGCCCGTTTGCTGCTGCCCTGGGTGCGAATCGGACACAAGCACGACGGCTTGCAGCGGGTCACCGATATCGGCTACGAGTACCGCGGCAAGCAGGGCGACGACCGGTTGCCGTACGGTCCGGTCATCGCGGAGTTCACGGCCGCGCACCAGGGCGGCGGGTGGTTCCGGGACAAGGACGGCCAGGCGTTTCGCGCCTCGCTCTCGGCGAACGGCAGCCCCAAGGTGCGGTATGGCAAGGACCGCAATGGCGTGGCGCTTGCGGATCGGTCGTTCCAGTTGGAGCGTGCGGTCCGCGACGGTTGGATCCACAAGCTCCACCGCCTCGGCTCGCCACTCGCAGCCCGACTGGACGCTTTGGTCGGGAGTTCGTTTCTCCGGGTCGCCTCTGTCCAGGAGGTGTCGCCCGACGTCACGTACGACATTCAGGTTGGCAGTGACGAGCACGCGTTCGTTGCTGAGGGCTACGTCGTTCACAACTGCATGGGTAAGTACCACCCGCACGGCGACACGGCGATCTACGACGCCATGGTCCGCCTCGCCCAGGACTTCTCGCTCAACGTGCCCCTCATCGACGGACATGGAAATTTTGGGTCTCCCGACGATGGCCCGGCTGCCAGCCGTTACACCGAAGCCCGGATGTCCCGCGAGGCGATGCTGCTCGTCGGTGAGCTGGGCGAGGACACCGTCGACGTCGAGCCCAACTACGACGGGTCGCTGACCCAGCCGACGGTGCTGCCGGCCGCCTTCCCCAACCTGCTCGTCAACGGCGCGTCCGGGATCGCGGTCGGCATGGCCACCAACATGATCCCGCACAACCTGGCCGAGGTCGTCTCCGCGGCCCGCTGGCTGATCAACCACCCGGACGCCACGCTGGACAAACTCATGGAGTTCGTCCCCGGTCCGGACCTGCCCACCGGCGGGGTGCTGCTCGGCCTGGACGAGGTGCGCCGGGCGTACGAGACCGGGCGCGGCGTGGTGCGAATGCGCGGCAAGGTGGAGATCGGCCCGATCGAGGGCAGCCGGGGTCGCCAGGCGATCACCGTGGTCGAGCTGCCGTACGGCGTCGGCGCGGAGAAGGTCATCGCCGCGATCACCAACGAGGTGACCAAGACCAAGCGGCTGACCGGCATCGCCGACGTCAAGGACCTCACCGACCGGGAGAGCGGCACCCGCCTCGTCGTCGAGTGCAAGGTGGGCGTCAACCCGCAGGCGCTGCTCGCCGACCTCTACCGGCTGACCCCGCTGGAGCAGTCGTTCGGCGTCAACAACCTGGTCCTGGTCGACGGGCAGCCGCGTACGCTCGGGCTGAAGGCGCTGCTGGAGGTCTTCCTCGCCCACCGGTACGAGGTGGTCACCCGGCGCACCTCGTACCGTCGGCGCAAGCGCCAGGAGCGGCTGCACCTGGTCGACGGTCTGCTGATCGCGCTGCTCGACATCGACGAGGTGGTCCGGCTGATCCGGGGCAGCGACGACGCGCAGGCCGCGAAGGACGGGCTGATGAGCCGGTTCGGCCTCTCCGACATCCAGGCCACGTACATTCTGGACACCCCGTTGCGCCGGCTCACCAAGTTCGACCGGATCGAGCTGGAGACCGAGCAGGAGCGGCTGCGCGCCGAGATCGCCGAGCTGAGCAAGATCCTCGACGACGAGCGGGTGCTCCGGAAGGTCGTCTCCGACGAGCTGGCGGGCGTGGTCAAGCAGTTCGCCACCGACCGTCGTACGACACTCGTCGACGGTGACCTGAAGGAGGTGTTGGCCGCGTCCGCGCCGGCCGGCCCGCTGGAGGTCGCCGACGACCCGTGCCAGGTGATCCTCTCCGCGACCGGGCTTGTCGCCCGGACCGCAGCCGAGTCGGAGGAGAGCGCCGAGGGGCGCCGCCGCAACGGTCGGGTCAAGCACGACACGGTACGCGCCATCGTGCACTCCACCGCCCGCGGTCGGGTGCTGCTGTTGACGAGCGCCGGCCGGGCCTTCAAGGTCGACGTCCTGCCGCTGCCGGTCCTGCCCGAACAGGCAGGCACGGTGTCACTGCGTGGCGGAATGTCCGCGGCGGAGCTGGTGCCGTTGGAGGCGGGGGAGACCGTCGTCGGGCTGGCCCCGCTCGGCGGGCAGGCGGAGGGCTCGCCGGGGCTCGCGCTGGGCACCCGGCTGGGCGCGGTGAAGATCTGCGCGCCGGAGTGGCCGGTGCGTTCCGACGAGTTCGAGGTGATCGGTCTGCGCGACGGTGACGAGGTGGTCGGGGCGACCTGGCTGACCGACGGCACCGAGACGCTGACATTCGTCACCTCGGAGGCGTCACTGCTGCGTTTCCCCGCCGGGTTGGTCCGGCCGCAGGGCCTCAAGGGCGGCGGTATGGCCGGCATCAACCTGCAGGTCGGGGCGCGGGTGGCGTTCTTCGGCGCGGTGCGCACCGACGACCCGGGGCACGGCGAGCCGATGGTGGTCACCTCCACCGGCGCGACGGTCAAGGTGACGCCCTTCAAGGCGTACCCGGCAAAGGGCCGCGCGACCGGCGGCGTGCGCGCGCACCGCTTCCTCAAGGGTGAGACCGACGTGGCGGTTGCCTGGGTGGGCCCGCGACCGGTCGGCGCGACCGCCACCGGCGACCCGGTGGAGCTGCCCGCGGCGGATCCCCGCCGGGACGGCAGTGGGTTCGCGGTGATGCTCGGCCCAACCGTGGTAGGCCACCTGATCGAGCGCGACTGAGCCCCCGACCCTCGGTCGGCCTCAAGATCCGCGCAACTACAGGGACGTTGCTGCCTCCGACGTGCGGCAGGCAGCACTTTCCCCGTAGTTGCGCGGATCTCGACGCTCGGGCCGGCCCGAGGCCCTCGAGCAGGTGGACGGGGCGGTCGAGATCCCCATGGTCGGCCATGGCCACAGCCTCAACGTCGCGGTAGCCGGCTCCCTGGTCCTCTACAAACTGGCCGGCCTCCTCTACCCCCCGCTAGCCCTGCCCGCCTGCCGCCTCTGCCTGCGCCGATCTTGCACTTTCTGTCCCGGCAAGCCTCACGAAATGGGCGAATAGGCGTCCGAAAGTGCAAGATCGGCGGGGCGGGGCGGGGCGGGGCGGGGTGGCGCGGCCGTTGTACCGGGAGTACGGGGGTCAGTCCCCGCTCTCCTCCTCCTGCTGCACGCCGATGATCCCGACGATCCGCTCGAGGTCGTCG
>NZ_JBSGIV010000021.1:0-101077 GCF_053605225.1 Micromonospora sp. NPDC003944 | reverse complement strand
TGCAACTCGGCGAGCGGTGACACGGTCCGGCTCATCCCCCCGGCGGTGTGGTGCTCGGTGAGTCGGCTGACCGTGAACACGTACGGGAACACCTGACTGTGCGGCTCGGGCGGGCTCGGGTTGAGCGTGTTGATCGGGTGCGTGTAGACCTTGCGGGTCGGGTTGGCCTGCTGCCGGTAGAGCGGGTTGCGCACCGGCGACTCCACCGGCTCGTAATGGGTGGGCAGCGGCCCGTCGAGCACACCGGTCGGGGCGTACAACCAGCCCTTGCCGTCGCCCTGGAGGATGAACGGGTCGTCGCCGGCGATGCCCGCCACGCCGGAGGCGTCGTGCTCCGGCCGGTAGGACGGGGGTTTGGTCTTCTCGAAGTCCGGCACGTCGTAGCCGGTCCACTCGCCCTTCCCCGCGTCCCACCACACGTAGCGCTTGCGCTCGGACCACGGATTGCCGTCCGGGTCGGCGGACGCGCGGTTGTAGAGGATCCGCCGGTTCGCCGGCCACGCCCAACCCCACTCGGGCGCCACCAGGGACTGCTCCGCGCCGGGTCTGCGGCGGGCGGCCTGGTTGACGCCGTCGGCGTACACCCCGCTGTAGATCCAGCAACCGCCGACGGTGGAGCCGTCGTCCTTCATCTCGGTGAACGACGCCAGAGGTCGGCCGGTCGCCACGTCGTACCCGTTGATCTCCCGCAGCACCGCCTCGGCGCTCGGCTCCTCGTGCGGACCGTGCGTCGGGTAGTCCCAGGCGAGGTCGAGCAGCGCCCGATCGCGCGGCGTGGTCGACGCCGCCAACCGCTCCCGGATGACGCGTCCGAGATGGTAGAAGAACCACAGCTCGGAGCGAGCGTCGCCCGGCGGCTCGACGGCCTTCTCCCGCCACTGCAACAGCCGCTGCGTCTGGGTGAAGGTCCCTTCCTTCTCCACGTGGGAGGCGGCGGGCAGGAAGAACACCTCGGTGCGGCACTCGGTCGTCACGATCTCGCCGGTCTCGATCTCCGGCGCGTTCTTCCAGAAGGTGGCGCTCTCGATCTCGAACAGGTCGCGAACCACCAACCAGTCGAGGTTGGCCATCCCGAGCCGCTGCGCCCGACCGTGCGCCGACCCCACCGCCGGGTTCTGGCCCAGCAGGAAGTACCCCTTGATCTTCCCGTCGATCATGTCGAGCACCTGCTGGTACGTGCCGTGGTCGCCGGTCATCCGGGGCATGTAGCCGTAGCAGTAGTCGTTGTCGGCGGTAGCTGCCGCACCCCAGTACGCCTTGAGCAGGTTGACGCCGTAGGTGCGGGCGTTGCCCCAGAAGCCCTTCTGCCCGGGGTGCGCGATGCTGTCCACCCACTTCTCCAGCGTCGGGTGATTCGCGTGGTGCGGCATCGGCAGGTAGCCGGGGAGCAGGTTGAACAGCGTCGGGATGTCCGTCGAGCCCTGAATGCTCGCGTGCCCGCGCAGCGCCATCACCCCGCCGCCGGGACGACCGACGTTGCCGAGTAGGAGCTGGATGATCGCGCCGGTACGGATGTACTGCACACCCACGCTGTGCTGGGTCCAACCCACCGAGTAGACGAGCATGCCGGTGCGCTCCCGGCCGGAGTTCTCCGTCCACGCCTGCGCCAGTTCGAGGAACTTCTCCTGCGGGATGCCGCACACCCGTTCCACCATCTCCGGGGTGTAGCGGGCGTAGTGCCGCTTGAGGATCTGGTAGACGCAGCGCGGGTGCTGCAACGTCTCGTCCCGCTCGGTCTCGCCGCCGACCGGGGCGCCGTGCGACTCGTGCTCCAGCCCGGCGCCGGTCTCGCGCTGGATCTCGGTGTCCCGCGTCGTCTGGGTCTGCGCGTGGCCCTCGTACCGCCAGCTGGTCTGGTCGTAGGAGGCGTTCTTCTCCTGAAAGCCGGAGAAGAGGCCGTGCAGGTCCTCGGTGTCGGCGTACTCCTCGGTCACGATCGTCGCCGCGTTGGTGTAGGCGACCACGTACTCCCGGAAGTCCAACTCGTTCTCGAGGATGTGGCGGATCACCCCGCCGAGCAGCGCGATGTCGGTGCCCGCCCGGATCGGCAGGTACGAGTCGGCCAATGCGCTGGTGCGGGTGAACCGCGGGTCGACGTGGAAGACCTTCGCGCCGCGACGCTTGGCCTCCATCACCCACTGGAAGCCCACCGGGTGCGCCTCGGCCATGTTGGAACCCTGGATGACGATGACGTCGGAGTTCGACAGGTCCTGCTGGAACTGGGTGGCGCCGCCACGACCGAAGCTGGTCCCCAGACCGGGGACGGTGGCGGAGTGTCAAATACGGGCCTGGTTCTCGATCTGCAAGGCCCCCGCCGCGGTGAACAACTTCTTGATGAGGTAGTTCTCCTCGTTGTCGAGCGTCGCCCCGCCCAGGCTGGCGATGCCCAGCGTCCGGTTGAGTGGTCGACCCTCGGCGTCGACGTCCTCCCAGGTCTCGTCCCGGGCGGCCAGGGCCCGGTCGGCGATCATGTTCATCGCCGTGTCGAGGTCGAGGTCCTCCCACTCGGTGCCGTACGGCCGGCGGTAGCGCACCGTGGTCTGCCGCAGCGGGCTGGTGACCAGGCTCTTGCTCGCCGCGCCCTTCGGGCAGAGCCGACCCCGTGAGATCGGGCTGTCCGGGTCGCCCTCGATCTGACTGACCTGCCCGTCCTTGACGTACACCCGCTGGCCGCAACCCACCGCGCAGTACGGACAGACGGACCGGGCCATCGAGTCGGCGGTCTCGGTGCGGGCGGTGAGCGCGCGAGACCCGTCGGACTTCGCCGCAGCGCCCCGGCCCAGCGGGTCGGTGCCGGTGAGCTGGCGGTAGACCGGCCAGCCCTCGAACCAGCTACGCACCCCCATCGCTGCACCTTCCCGACCAATCCCGGCAAATATGAACACTCTGACGGTAGAGGAGGCGCGGGCCCGGTCGCAGCGGGATCACCAACAGTCATGCCTCCCCCTGCGGGCAGGGGGAGGCATGGGGTACGGCGACGGTCAGTGCGGTTGCGACTGGCCGACCGGGTGGTCGTTGAAGGTCCGGTAGCGGTGCAGCTCCCAGAAGAGCCAGCCGATGCTCGCGATCGCCACCACGACGAAGACCAGCGAGCCGGTGAACGTGTCCCAGAGGGTGTGCAGGGCGACGACACCCACGAACGTGCCGATGAACCCGACAAGCCGACGGACGCTCGGGCTGGCCAGCAACGCCCAGAGCGCGCCGGCGGTCAGCCCGGTCCAGGCGGTGTGACCGGCGGGCGCCGTGAGGCCCCGGATGAAGAGCGTCTGCTCCACCGCGCCGATGTTGCCCTGCGAACTCAGCAGCGCGCTGAACGCGTACCCCATCGTCTCCAGCGCGGCGAACCCCATGCCGGCCGCGACACCGATGACCAGCCCGTCCGAGGGCACCCGACGCCGATGCTGAGCCACCACCGTGAACAGCAGCACCACCGGGACGATCAGCTTCGCCGACTCCTCGATCAGCGCCACGAACAGCATCGGCAGCGTGCCGAGGCCGCGCAGGGTGTCGTACTCCAGGGTGCCGGCGACCACCGTGCCGATCACACCGCCGAAGAACGCCGACGTCGCCAACGCCGCCGCCGGCACCTGCCACCGCCCGGTGCGGGCCTGCGCGAACGTTAGGAACGTCAACGGCACCAGCGTCGCCCCGAGCAGGATCAGCGCTGGCACGAAGTTCGGATTCTTGGTGCTGACCAGCGTCCGCAGCACCGCCAGATAGAGGATCAGCCCGACGACGAGCACCACGACCCACGCCCACCGGCGCCAACGATCACGCATACCGCGCAGTGTGGCGGACCACGGTGGGGAAAACCAGACCCGGCGGCCAACCGCCGAGGTCATGGGGATCCACCCGTCTCGGGAATCGCCGAAAGAAGCCCCTGTCGTGCTGAATACTGGTGCTGAACCACACCAGGCCCCGCATTCCGTCAACGCCCAGCGGCAGCGGGATTTCCGGAAAGGTGATGCTGAATGAGCGCTACCCCTGAGGTGCCCGGCAAAGAATCGGGGCAGCCCACAATTGTGCTCGTGCACGGCGCCTTCGCCGACTCGTCGAGCTGGAATGGTGTGATCGCCAATCTCCGGCGTCGGGGCTACCCGGTCATCGCCGTCGCGAACCCGCTGCGCGGTGTGCAGGAGGACGCGGCCTACGTGCGGTCCGTCCTGGACGCCATCGATGGTCCGGTCGTGATGGCCGCCCACTCGTACGGCGGGGCGGTGATGACCGAGGCCGCAGACGGCGCCGCACACGTCAAGGCTCTGGTGTTCGTCGCCAGCATCAGCCCGGACGTCGGCGAAAGCGTGCTCGCCTTGACGATGAAGTACCCCGGAAGTCAACTGGGCACCGCCATCAAAATGGTTCCCTTTCGTCTCAGCGACGGCAGCACGGGCATGGATCAGTACATTTATCAAGACAAGTTCCCGGCGGTGTTCGCCGCCGACGTCGCCCCTGAGGTCGCCGAGTTGATGGCGGTCACCCAGCGGCCAGCCACCGAGCACGCGCAGAGCGGGTCCGTGACCAAGGCCGCCTGGAAGACCATCCCGTCGTGGACCCTGATCAGCACCCAGGACCAGGGCATCCCGCCGGACCTGCAACGCTTCATGGCCGAGCGGGCCGGGTCCACCACGATCGAGGTCGAGGCGTCGCACGCCGTGGCAGTCTCGCAACCCGGCCCCGTCGCCGACTTCATCGACACCGCCGCCCGCGCCACCAAGGGCTAGTCGGACGTCCCGGCCCCGCCGGCCGACTGCGGTCGACGATCCCACAGCACCAGGCCGGTGAGCAGCATCGCGACGCCCAGGCCGACCATCACCAGCGCCACCGTGGTGCGCGCGCCGCCGTCCAGGTGACCGGCCACGATCCACGCGCTGTCCACTCCGAACGCCAGCGGCATCACGCCCTGCGGGACCACCGGGATCCACCCCACGGTCAGCAGCACCAGTGCCCACGCGGTCGACCTGTTCTCCCGGTACCACCGCACGTCCCACGTCAGCGGAAGCACCGTCTCCGTGGGCCGGCTTCGCCTGCCTGCCGCCGCGAGCACGTCGGTCCCGCGTCGGGCGAGGCGCTCGTCGGCCAACCACACGCCGCCGCCGTACGCCGCCGCACCGGACAGCAGCCCGACCAGCGGCAGCAGCCAGGCCACCCCGGGCGGGCCCCAGACCACCAACGCGAGCACCGGCGTCGCGGCGAGCAGGCCCGCCGCCGTGGCGACGAGCACGCTGACGATGTCGGTCGGGTTGTCCGCCGCGGTGGGGTGTCGGGGGTCGGCCACCGGGCGCACCCGCAGCAGCGACACCCACACCGGCACCGCGGCGCCCGCGCCGAGCAGGGCCGGCAGAGTGCACAGCGCGGCCAGCGGGTCGACGTCGGGTGCGAGCAGGACGCCCGCGACGGCGAGCAGCACGCCGATCGGAGTGACCACCACCAACCACGCCACGGCTCGACCCCGGACCTCGGCCCGTTCACCCCCGGGCGTGGTGAACGGCAGCCACAGCGCGGTGCCGTCCAGGCCGACCAGCCCGGCCGACATCGCCGCCGCGCCGAGCACCGCGAGCGGGCCGGCCCAGGGCAGCAGCACGTCGACGCTGGACAGCAGCGGCAGACCGGCGAGCAGCGCCCCGTACACCACCGCGAACGCCAGGTACTGCAACCGCAGCGGATGCCGCGCCCAGGCCCGCACCTCACGGCCGGCGACCGCCCGCGTCGCCGCGGGAACCCACCCCAGACGGTCGCGCGCGGCGACGGCCGGTGAGGCCGCCGTGGTCCGGCGCGGCCGGAACGGCACGCCAGCCGCGATCACCCTCCGGACCAGCATGATGTACGCGGCGGCGCAGAGCGCCACGATGCCCACCAGGGTCGCCATCAGCCGCACACCGTGCCCGGTCGGCCCGGTGACGGCGGAGACCGGCCAACCGCTGGGCACGTACGCCATGGCCCGGACCACCTGCTCCGGCGCTGCCACGAGCAGGACCGACACCCACGGGAAGACCGCCCAGAGCGACCCGGCCACGCCCATCGCCGTCCCGGTGACGATGCCGGTGAGGAGCGCCCCGGCCGGGCCCCCGGCGTGGCCGACGATCTCCAGCGCGATGGCCGAGCCGATCAGCCCGAGCAACCAGAGCAGCACCGCGCCGCAGGCGGTGACGACAACGGCGACAGCGCCGTACCGGGCGGCGTGCACGGGCAGCGCGGCGAGCGCCACCAGCGAGACGGCCGGACCGACGCCGATCGCCGACGCGGCGAGCAGACCGAGCGCGGCCGGTACGCCGCCGATCGGCTCCAACCGCAGATGCGCCGGACGGACCCGGCCGCGCCCGCCGCCGAGCAGGAGCGGCAACACGATCCAGCCGAAAACCCAGGCCCCGACGAGCAGACCGAGGGTGTGCTCGTCGGCGCGGAGCGCGTACCGGATCAACCAGACGGCGGCGAGGAGACCAACCAGGCCGGCCACCGTGGGCCCGGGGTGCTCGCGCAGTGAGCGGCGCAGCATCGTCGCGCGCATCCGGGCCGGCACCGCGATCGCGCCGAGGGTGCCGACCAGCGGGCCGGAGGCGACGGTCGGGGTGCTCATCGCGCCTCGGTCAGCCAGTCCAGGCCGGCGCTGCCGGCGGCTTCGGCGCCGACCAGCTCGACGAACCTGTCCTCGAGGCTGCTGCCGGCGGCGACGTCGGCGACCGTTCCGGCGGCGACCACCCGGCCCTGATGGATCACGGTGACCTCGTCGCACATCTGCTCGACGAGCAGCATCGAGTGGGTGGACAGCACGCAGGTGCCGCCGCCGGCCACGAACCGGCGCAGCACCCGCCGGATGGTGGCCGCGGAGACCGGGTCGACCGCCTCGAACGGTTCGTCGAGCACGAGCAGCCGGGGCGCGTGCAGCAACGCCTGGGCGAGGCCGAGCTTCTTGCGGGTGCCGGTGGAGCAGTCGGCCAACGGGGTGCCGGCGCCCTTGGCCAGGCCGAGCACGTCGATCAGTTCGGCGGCGCGGTCGGTCGCCGCGGCCCGGGGCAGCCCGCGCAGGCCGGCGCTGTAGCGCAGCAGCTCGGCGCCGGTGAGGCGCTCCGGAAAGTCGAGGCCGTCGGGCAGCACGCCGGTCAGCGCGCGGGTCAGGCCCCGCTCGCGCAGCACGTCGTGGCCGAGGATCCGGATCTGCCCCGCGTCCGGGGTGACCAGGCCGACGGCCATTCCGATGGTGGTCGACTTGCCGGCGCCGTTGGGCCCGACGATGCCGTGGAAGGTGCCGGGGTGGACGGTCAGATCGACGCCGTCCACCGCGCGATGCGCCGCGAAGGTCTTGACCAGGCTGCGGATCTCGAGTGCCGGGGGGATCACGCGCCGAGCATAAGTGACCTTGGACGGTGGCGTGGCCCGTCATTCATCCACAGTGGAGCATCGTTGCTCAGACGACGTACACCAGCCGGAAGCGCTCGGTCACCACCCGGGTGTCGTCGTCGACCGTGAACTCCGGATCGCCCAGCTCGGCACGCACCTCGGCGCTGTGCCAGAACGTCTCGTGCCCCGCCCGCCACTGCGCCACCGACTCGTCGCCCTCCCCCTCGGCCAGGGCGTGTGGCAGGTCGACGTCGGCGAGCCGGATCACCCGTACGTCGGTCAGCTCGATGGCCCCGACCCGCCGGCCGGCGGAGTCCACCACTGCCGAGAGCTGGCCCACCTCGGGCAGCGGCTCGTTGGCGCACTCGTAACCGGCAAGCAGGCCGGTCGTCGAGGTCTTCGCCCCGGACAGGATCGCGTCCACGAGCGTGTCGCGCAGTGGCCCCGGAAACGCGAACTCGGCGAGCGGAAGGTCATCGAGGTCCATCCGCGGAGCGTACGTGATCCGGCGCGTCGTGCCGGAGCGTCGTCGACAAGCTCGCGGCGACGTGGCACCGTCTCGTGGTGGCCACCTACGCCGTCGCCCTCGTGCTGCTCGTCGACCCGTCGGGCGCGGTGCTGCTACAGCACCGCGACGAGGACGCGCCTGTCTCGCCGGGTCAGTGGAGCTTGCCGGGTGGCCATGTCGAGCCGGGCGAGTCCCCGGAGGAGGCGGCCCGCCGCGAACTGTTGGAGGAGACCGGCCTGACCGCGGACACGCTGCACCCGCTGTGGAGTGGTCCGCGTCCGTACGAAGCCGGTTTCCCGCACACCGTGACCGTCCACGTGTTCCACGGCACCACCACGGCCCGGCAGGAGGACGTCGTCCTCGGTGAGGGGCAGGCCATGGTGTTCGTTCCGAGGGAGCAGGTGCTCGACCGGGAGTTGGCGGTCTCCGCCGCGCTGGTCCTGCGCATGATCTAGCCGCGGGCCCCGACTACGGCCCGGTGGTGGCTTCCCGGTCGCGGCTCACGCAGTACACGTCGCCGGAGTTCGCGGCGTGCGGTAGCTCGTCGAGGTGTGTCGCCAGGTCGGTCGCGGACACCCAGCGTCGGAAGGTCATCGACTTGTCGTCGCCCAACGCGACGTCGAAGCCGTCGAAGCCGAGCGCGGTCAGCCGATCGAGACAGCGGTGGGCAACCGCACGCGCGATGGTGGTGAACTCGAACGAGAGCGCGGGCAGTGGGAGGCTCAGCCCGGCCAGCACCTCGTCCTCGAAACCCTCCACGTCGATCTTGACGAAGGACGGCACACCGTACGTCTCGATCAGCGCGTCGACGGTGACCACCGGGACCTCGATGTCGGCGTCCCACACCTCGCTCTCCCAGCCGCCCGCGCCGTTCGCCGCCCGGACGAAGTCAAGCGACGCGGTCGACACGGTGGGATTCGTGGAGTTGACGTGCAGCCGGGTGCGCCCGGGCTGCGCGCCACACGCCGCGTCGACGAGCGTCACCTGATCGTCGTCGGCGTAGATCGCCCGCAGCGCCCGCAGACACAGCGGCTGCGGTTCCACGGCCACGACCCGGGCGCCGAGACGACGGAAGCTGCCGATGTGGTCGCCCACATGGGAGCCGACGTCGAAGACGAGGTCCCCGCTGCCGACGAAGCGGGAGTAGAAGGCGTCCATCCTCGTGTCCCGCTCGGGATCGCCGTAGTAGACGTCGAGCGAGCGGTGCAGCGGGGACAGGGCCGGATCGGTGCGGAGCGCGGCGATCCTGGTGGCGGTGGTAGCCGTCATTCGTCTGGGTCCAGTCCGTGAGTGAGGTCGCCGGGGGTCTACGGTCCGAAGGCGGTCAGGAACCGGTCGCGGAAGGCGTCCATCCGCCAGACCGGCGCCTGCGGGCCGGGCTTCAGCCCGTCCTGCCAGCCCCACCCGGAGATCCGGTCCAGCACGGCCCGGTCCCGCGTGATGATCGAGATCGGGACGTCGCGGCTGGCGTTCTCGCCGGTGACGACCGCGGCGGGCTGGTGGTCACCGAGGACGATGAACACGAGGTCGTCGTCTCCGTAGGTCCGCACGTAGGAGATGAGCGCGCCGAGGGTGTACTCGATGGACTTCCGGTAGTCCGCCCGGATCTGGGTGGTGCTGCGGCGCTTGTCGTCCGACCTGACCGCGCGGTAGACCGCGCCGTCGCCGACGTCGGCCCAGTCGAGCAGCGGCGGGACGGGCGTCCAGGGCGCGTGACTCGACACCAGCGCCAGCTCGGTCATCACGTTGCCGTCGGGCCTGGCCTGCTCCAGGCGCTGCCAGCTGGCCAGGGTGTACTGGTCGGGTGGGGTGCCGAAGCTGAACTTCGGGCCACGGTACGCGAGCGTCTTGGCGTTGTAGAAACGGTCGTAGCCGAAGAACGACCCCTCCGGCCACGCCTTCGTGACGGCGGGCATCACGCCCACGGTCTGCCAACTCGCCCGTCTGAAGGCACCGTTGAGGGTCATCCGGTCGCTGGCGAGCAGGGTGCGGTGGCGCTGGTCGTTGTCGATCCAGAGGCCGGAGAGCAGCGTGTCGTGCGCGAGCCAACTGCCGCCACCGAAGGTCGGCGAGGTGAGGAAGCCGCTCTGCGCGGCGAAACCCGCCGCGCCCAGCTCGCTGGTGCCACGGTCCAGGACAGCGCCGACCTGCGGCGCGAACTCCGGGTCCTCGACGGCGTCCCGGCCGTAGCTCTCCACGAAGGCGACGACCACGTTCTTGCCGCGCAGCGCGGTCAGCAGCTGGTCGCCCGGGGTGTCACCGAATGTGTCGGCCTCGATCAGGGCGCCGAACGTCTCACGGTCGTCGAGACGCAGGCGCACCTGGAAGCCGTGACCGTTGGCCAGGGTGGTCGCCGACGTGTCGGCGACCGGTACGCCCTCGACCACCCGCACGTTGAACGCGGCGCAGGCCACCCAGACGACCACGAGCGCGGCCACCATCCGGGTGGTCCCGGTGTGGTGCCGGACCACCAACCGCCGCAGTCGCCGCATCGACAGCGTGACCAGGGTGGGTAGGGCCACGAGCACCACCGCCAGGGTGACCGCGGCGCCGATGGCGGCGGGCCGGCCGTACGACTCGCTGAGGAAGGCGAACCCCTCGTCGAGCAGCGCCCAGTCGAGCACCGGGTCGAACGCCCGGCTCAGCGCGGCGGAGAACCCCAGGTCGAGCAGCTTCAACAGGCCCAGCAGGCCGAGCGCCACACCGGCGAGCGTCGCGACAAGTCGGCTGCCCCGAGACGGCAGGGCGAGCAGGAGAGCCACGACCAGCAGCGCCTCCAGCGGGATCCGCACGAACCCCGCCGGGCTGAGCCGGCCGTAGTCGTACGGCAGGGTGAGGACGAGCAACACGAGCAGCACGGCCAGGACGGTCGTCAGCCGGCCCGTGATGGAACGCTTCGGCCGACCCTCGACGTCGCTGCCGTCGGTGCCGGTGGTGTCCGAGACGTCGTCCCTCATCGCCCTCCGTCCCTGGTTCGGCAGCTGACGTACGCGCGTCAAGAGCGACAACCCGGGCATCCTTCCATGATCTTCGTGGTGCGCGGCATCCGGGCGGCTCAGACGCGGGCGATCCCGCGTCGGGCCACGGCGACCGTCTGGCGGTCCGCCCAGGGCCGCCCGTCCGTCCTGCCCTGGGCCACCACCGTCGCTGCGGTGCTCGGGGCACTGTGGCTCACCGGGCTGCTCGCGTGGACCAGCAGGGCCGGGGCGTCGTGGACGGTGGTGCGGCGGAGGTGACGGGTCGTCCAGAGCCACGCGATGTCGCGCCCGAACGACTCGACGAGCAACGCCAGTGACGCCACCAGCACGACAGTCGTCAGTAGGCTCGGGAGCGCGTCGCCCATCGCCACCGTCAGGACCACGCCCTGGACGGCGGCGACGACCTTGCGCCAGTAGCGCGGCGGCAGGGACCCGCGCATCCAGCCCAGCACCCAGCTCGCGGCGACGAAGACGTAGCGCATCGCGCCGATCGCGAGCACCCAGCCACCCACCGAGGGAGCCACGTGCAGGCAGAGCACCAGAACGAGAAACGAGTCGATCTCCATGTCGAAGCGCGCGCCGAGTTCGCTCGTGGTCCCGGTGCGGCGGGCCGTGTAGCCGTCCACGGCGTCGAGGGCCAACGCCACGCTGGTGAGGACGACCATCAGGGTGATCGGCGCCGACCGGCCGAACGAGTCGGCGGCCAGCGCCGTCACCCCGCCGACCAGGATCGCCCGGCTCAGGGTCACCCGGTCGGCCGGGCTCAGCGCATCCGCACCCGAGCGGGACATCCCCCGGCTGAGCAGGGCGCACAGGACCAGCCCGTACGCCAGCCCGGCCACCCAGCCCGGCGCGCCCAGACCGACTGTCTGGGCGAGCACCGCCAGCACGCCGACCTGCACGAGCAGCCCGATGACCGGACCCGTTCGAACCGTTGACATCGTGCCTCCGTGACTCTGGTGGGTGACCCTGACCGTCATCACGGAAAATATGACCGATCGGTTCATTCTGAACGCGACCCCGCAGGGCGTCCCGCAAGGACGTGCCCGGACGGTGGCCGGTTAATCATCCACGGTGGCCGTCCCGTACCGATCAGGCCCTCGGCAGGGTGAGCACGTCCGCCCCGTCGTCGGTGATGGCGATGGTGTGCTCGCTGTGCGCCGTCCGGCAGCCGGTCGCGCTGCGCAGCGTCCAGCCGTCGGCATCGGTGACGAGCGTGGCGGTGTCCGCCATGACCCAGGGCTCCAGCGCCAGCAGCAGCCCCGGGCGCAGCCGGTACCCGCGGCCGGGGCGCCCCGTGTTGGAGACGTGCGGGTCCTGGTGCATCGTCGACCCGACGCCGTGGCCGCCGAACTCGGTGTTGACCGAGTATCCCGCCGCGTCGAGGACCGTCCCGATGGCATGGGAGATGTCACCGATGCGGACGCCGGGCCCGGCGGCGGCGATCCCTGCCCGCAACGCGCGCTCGGTCGCGTCGATGAGCGCGACGCTCTCCGGGGGTCGTACGTCGCCGACGATGAAGCTGATGGCCGAGTCGGCGACGACTCCGCCGAGGGAGACGGCGAGGTCGAGCGAGAGCAGGTCGCCGTCGGCGAGGGCGTAGTCGTACGGCAACCCGTGCAGCACGGCGTCGTTCACCGACGTGCAGATGTAGTGCCCGAACGGCCCGCGCCCGAAGGACGGCTCGTAGTCGACGTAGCAGGACTGCGCCCCGGCCTCAGCGATCATGGCCTGCGCCCACCTGTCGATGTCCAGCAGGTTGGTGCCGACCGCGCAACGACTCTTCAGCGCCTGCAGGATGCCGGCGACGAGCGCGCCGGTGTCCTTCGCTCGCAGCACGTCGGTGGGGCTCAGGATCTCGATCATGCAGCGCCTTCCTCGGGCCACCAATAAGTATCCCGGCCATATTATCCCGGTACTAGAATCGGGGCATGGTCAGGTTGCCGCTCAGCCCCGAAGAGCTCGAACGCGGTCAGCGCCTCGGCGCGCTCCTGCGTCGAGCCCGCGGGGAGCGTTCAATGCTCCTCACCGCGCTCGACGCGGGCGTCTCGCCGGAGACCCTTCGAAAGATCGAGTCCGGCCGGATAGCCACCCCCGCCTTCCCGACCATCGCGGCGATCGCCGACGTCCTGGGCCTCTCCCTCGACGCCGTCTGGTCGGAGATCAACACGTCGGACGGCGGTGCCGAACTTCCCGGGTCACCTCGCGCCGCACGCGAGCGGTTGGCCTCCTAGGCGCGGCGACCCGGCCAGACGACGCTGGTCCCGGTCGACGAACGACCGGGACCAGCGCAGTGGTGCTCAGGAGGCGGCGATGCCCTCCATGCCGATGCCGTTCTCGAACTTCGGCAGGCCCTCGACGGTGGTGACGAGCTTCAGCGAGCCGTCGTCGTTCACCTCGTAGCCCTGCACGTTGCCAGCGGTGGCGTTCTGCACGTACAGGAAGCCGTCGCTGGTGGTCATGTCGATCGCGCCACCGCCGGTGTCGACGGCGACGGCCTTGACGAGTTCGAGCTTGCCGTCGTCGACCCGGTAGGAGCTGATGGTGGAGCTGCCGGCGTTGGCCACGAAGAAGTAGTCGCCGACACGCTGGATCCAGCACGGCGCCTGCTGCCCGTTGGGCACCGACGGCCCGATCTGGTCGAGCTCACCGTCGTCCTCCAGCTCGAACCGGCTGACCGCGTTCGCACCCGACTCGGTGACCAGCAGCGAGTCCCTGGTGTCGAAGGTGAAGCCGAACGGGCCGTTCCCCGCGTCGCTGATGACCGGGTTGCGGGACAGCTCGCCGTGGCGGCCGATCTCGTAGCTGAACATGACGTTGGCGCCCTTGGTCGAGACCAGCACGAACTCGCTGTCCGGGTCGATCTTGACCTGGGCCGGGGCGGTCCCGAACGCGGGCGGGTTGCCGTTGTGCAGCCCGAGCGACCTGTTGGCGTCCTCGATCCGGGACAGGCGCCCCTTGTGCAGCTCGAAGCCCTGCACCGAGCCCTCGCCGCCGGCGTTGAGGACGTAGACGAGGTCGCCGCGGGCCGCGACGCTTACCGGCAGCAGACCGCCGGACCAGATGACCTGGAGCTTGTGCAGCTTGGTGCCGTCGACGCGGAAGACCGTCACGGTGTTGCTGCCGGCGTTCACCGCGAACAGCAGTCCCTTGTGGTAGGTCAGGGACCCCTGCGAGGCCAACGCGTCGAGCGGCGCGCCGATGGTGAAGCCGCCGAGCCCGCCGGTCTCGTACTCGCCCGCCCTGGTGAGGCGGCCGTCCTCGTCGCGGTCGTACACCTTGATGGTGTTGCCCTCGGCCTTGTTGGTCTGGACGAAGACCGCGCCCTCGTCGCCGTAGTGGTGATCACCCCCCTTGCGGTCGTCGTGGTATCCAGGGCCACCGCCGTCGGCGAGGGCGGTCCCGGGGATCGATCCGACGCTGCTGAGGCCCGCCAGGAGGGCGGCCGCGAGGGCGACGCTGCGCTTCATCTCTGACTCCTTCTGCACCCGAAGGGAGGAATACGAGTTTTCCTCTCTTCCGAAAGCTATCGGAGCAGGTAGGCATGTTAGTGGCACTTACCCTAAAGCGGGAATTATGCGCAGTTCCGGGGAACGGCCGGACGGACGTCCCGAGATGACGTACTGCGGAGCGGAGGGCGAGACGCGAAGGGCGGACGGTCAGGGCGCGTCCGGCCACCACCGTTCGAGGACGGCCGGGTCGGCGACGTACTGCGCCGCCTGCGTCCGCTGCTCCGGGGTCAGGGACAGCGCCTGCAGGCGGGCGCCCCACTCGGGCACCCGGTCCGCCTTGTCCAACGCGGTCGCCAGCTCGATCAGGGCGGCCAGCGCCATCGCCTGCTCGACCACCGGGGCGTCCTCGGCCCGGCGGCGCATCCCCGAGTCGAGCGCCCGGTAGGCCGCCCGGTCGTCCATCTTGAACTCGCGCAGGATCCGCGCGTTGTCGAGCACCCGGGCCAGCCCGTCGAGCTCCTTCGACCCGCCGTACTCCACGTCCTCCGGCTCGTCCCGTTGGATGAAGACGATGGTGTTGCCCGACGGGTCGACGATGCTGAACCGCGACGTCCCGGCCCGGTAGCGGGTGATCCGGGGCACCCCCTTGACCAGCACCTTGCCGTAGGCGCGGCGCATCGCCTCGGTGAACACCGCGTGGTACGGCGCCACCGCGTCCACCATCACCAGGCAGCCGCCGGAATGCTCCTTCGCCGGGTCGAGGTCCTTCGGCGCGGGGCCGTAGTGCAGTTGGAACCCGCTCCACGAGAAGGCCAGGTACACGTAGGGCTTGAGCTGCTCGAAGGCCACCTCGAATCCCAGCGCCCGCCAGAACGCCACCGTCTCCTCCGGCGCCGGGCAGTGCAGCAGCGGCACAGCGGTCTCGTTGGGCCGGATCTGGTCCTCATGTGGCGTCACTCGTCGCTCTCCGTCCCCGTCGGCAGGCCGGCCATTGTGCCAGCAAGAGAGAACGACTTCGACGGGTTTCGTCTCCTATCCAGGAAGGAGGACCGTTCCGACCAGCGGCCGCAACCAGGGCTCGATGTCGGACGCGATTGGCGCGCGCGGCCACGACCATCTGCAGGCATGACCACCGTTGTGCGCCGCCCCCACCGGGTCCGTCTCGCCCCGTTCGCTCGCGGCGTCTGACGCTCAGGCCCGCATCCGCGCAGACACGGCGATGACGAGCACCAGTGGCACGATCAGCAGCGCCGGGGCGACGACCGGCAGGTGCAGGGCGACGAGCGCGCCGACCGCCGCGCCGACCATGAGGGCCAGCAGCACCTGGGCCTTCGGGCGCAGGACGGCCCACGGCCTGCGCGCGGCGACCCCGGCGATCAGGCTGGTGAGCGTGCCGGTCAGGTACGTGGACGAGAGGCCGGACACGCCGAATCGCTGGATCGCGCTGCTCTGCACGCCGAGCGCGACCGCGGACAGCATCAGCAGCGCCAGGTGGACACGTGCGTCGGGGGTGTCGAGCGTGACCTCCCAGACGACGGCGAACAGCACGAACACCGACAGCTCCAGGACCAGCGCCCAGGTGACCCGACGCGGCCAGACCGGGTCGTCGGGCCGGGCCGAGCCGACGACGCGGGCGCCCGCGAGGACACCGACGATGAAGCTGGCGATGGCGCAGCCCGACGTCAGGGCCAGCTCGGCCTCGCCCCGGCCGGCCGAGAGCCCGAGCAGGACCATGTTGCCGGTCATCACGCTCGCGAAGGCGCCGCCGAGGGCGAGGAACCCGAGGGCGTCCGCGCTGCCGGTCAGGAAGGTGAGGACGACGACGAGCGCGTGCCGGTGCCGCAGCAGGCGTTCGTCGTGGTGAGGGGAGACGCGGGGGCGGGTGACCCGGGGCGCTGCGCTCGACACTGTCGGCCGCCTTCCAGTAATTGTTCTTCGTATACACTTTGCCCGGATACGTTCACGGAGAGGCGACCAGGTGGCTGAAGACCTACGGGACAAGCTCGGCGCGCAACACCTGCCGCTCCGCGATCAGGTCCTCGCCGCGCTGCGGACCGCCATCATCGACGGCGACTACCTGCCCGGGGAGCGGCTCACCGAAGACCGGCTCGCCGAGGACTTCGGCGTCTCCCGCAACCCGGTGCGGGAGGCGCTGCGGGTGGCCGAGGCGGAGGGGTTCGTGGTGATCCTTCCCCGCCGGGGAGCCGTCGTCGCCGCGCCGAGCAGCGGAACCATCGCCGACATGTTCGCCGTCCGCGAGCGCCTGGAGGCGCTCGCCGCCCGCCTGGCCGCCGAGCGGGCGACCGCAACCGACGTGGCGTCCCTGCGCGCCCTGCTCGAACAGGGCCGCGAGGCGACGCAGCGGCAGGACCTGGCCCGGGTCGCCGAGCTGAACAGCACGCTGCACCTGCGCATCCTCCAGATCAGCGGAAACCCCTGGCTGTCGTCGATAGCCAAGTCGCTCTACCTCCATGTCCAATGGGTCTTCCGGCTCGGGGCGGCGGAACGCGCACCACACTCGTGGGCCGAGCACATCCAGCTCGTCGACGCCATCGAGTCAGGCGACGGCGACCGCGCCGAACGTGCCGCGCTCGCCCACCTCGACGCGGCATCGGCCGCAGCCCACGAGAACGCCGAAGGCGGCTACGGCGTGACGACCTAACGGCCGCACGCGTAGCCCTGCATCCCCCGGGGGTTCGCACCGGCCGCGAGCACACCCGTCGCCGGGTCACGGGTCACGGCGCAGAGCCGACCCAGGCTCCACCCGTCGACGACCCGCACCTCGTGCCCGTACGCCCTCAGCGCCGCCAGCACACCGTCGTCGAGCCGGTCCTCCACCACCAGCACGCCCGGCTCCATGTCCCGCGGATAGAACGACCCCGGCAGGCTGAGCGTGTGCCACGCCGGGGCGTCGATGGCCTCCTGGAGGCTCTGACCACCGACGAGGTGTCGCAGCAGGAACGGCAGCTGCCACTGGTCCTGCTGGTCGCCACCGGGAGTGCCGCAGGCCAGCACCGGCTCGCCGTCTCGGTGCACCATCGTCGGGCTCAACGTCGTACGCGGACGCCGCCCCGGCGCCAGCGACGAGGCCAGCCCCTCCTCCAGCCAGAACATCTGCAACCTGCTGCCCAGCGGGAAGCCGAGCTCCGGGATCGTCGGGGAACTCTGCAACCAGCCACCGCTGGGCGTAGCGGAGATCATGTTGCCCCAGCGGTCGACCACGTCCACGTGACAGGTGTCGCCCCGGGTCACCCCGTCCGACTGCACCGTCGGCTCTCCGGTGGCGGCGTCCGTCGGCCCGGTACGCCGCGCGGCACCGGGTCGGACGTGGGCGGGCAGCCGCGGCTGCGCGCCGTCCGGACGCCCCGGCCGCAGCTCCGTCGACGCGCGGTCACCGATCAGGGCGGCCCGCTCCCGCGCGTACTGCGGGGAGAGCAGCGCCTTGGCGGGCACGTCGACGCCGTCGCCGTACCAGGCCTCCCGGTCGGCGAAGGCGAGCTTGAGCGCCTCGACCTGGGCGTGGATGCCCGCCGCGGTCCCCGGGTCGTACGCGGCGGGGTCGTCGAGCGCGTCAAGTGTGGCCAGGGACTCCAGCAGCACCGGGCCCTGGCCCCAGAACCCGGTCTTCGACACCGAGTAGCCGTGCCAGTCGAGGGTGGCGGGCGTCTCCCAGCTCGCCGAGTAGGCGGCCAGGTCGTCGCCGGTGACCAGCCCGGCGTGCGGCCGACCGCTGGAATCCTGGAACGGCAGCCGGCTGAACGCGTCGATCGCGTCGGCGACGAACCCGGTGCTCCAGGCGCGTCGCGCGGCCTCGATCTGGGCCTCCCGGTCCGCGCCGGCCGCCTGCGCCGCCTGGACGAGTCGGCGCAGCGTGTCCGCGTACGCCGGGTTGGTGACCAGTTCCCCCGCGGCCGGCGGTCGGCCGCCGCGCAGCCAGAGCGCGGCGGAGGTCGGCCAGTGGTCCTCGAACAACGACCGGACGGCGGCCACGGTGTCACCGACCCGGCCCACAAGTGGGTGCCCGGCGCCGGCGTAGCCGATCGCCGGCTCCAGCACCTCGGCGAGGGTGAGCGTGCCGTGCTCGCGCAGCAGCAGGAGCCAGGCGTCCACGGCACCGGGCACGGCCGCCGCGAGCGGCCCGGCGCCGGGGATGAGGTCCATCCCGAGGGACCGGAAGTGCGCGATGTTGGCACCGGCGGGTGCCGGGCCCTGCCCGCACAGCACCTTCGGAGTGGGGTCCTGCGCGGTGGCCACGATGGCGGGGACCTCGCCGCCCGGCCCGTTCAGGTGCGGCTCGACCACGTGCAGGACGAACCCGGCGGTGACCGCGGCGTCGAAGGCGTTGCCCCCGCGCTCCAGGATGCCCATGGCCGCCTGGCTGGCGAGCCAGTGCGTCGAGGAGACCATGCCGAAGGTGCCCTGCAACGTGGGTCGGGTGGTGAACGTCATGACAACACCTCACGGGGGTCTGCGGAGCGAACGTCGGGCCCGGTGCCGTCCGACTGCACCAGGTGGCAGGCGGCCATGCCGTCGCCGACAAGGGTCTGCGCCGGCACCTCCGTCGCGCACCTGTCGAAGGCGAGCGGGCAGCGGGTCCGGAACCGGCAGCCGGACGGCGGGTCGAGCGCGGACGGCAGGTCGTCGCCGAGCAGCACCGGCTGACGCTGCCGTTGGCGCACCGGGTCGGCCACCGGAGCGGCGGAGAGCAGCGCCTGCGTGTACGGGTGGGCGGGCCGGGCGAAGATCCGCTCGCGACTGCCCGTCTCGACGAGTTGACCGAGGTACATGACCGCGATGTCGTCGGCCAGGTACTCGACCGCGGAGAGGTCGTGGGTGATGAAGAGGCAAGCAAACCCGATGTCGCGTTGCAGGTCGGCGAGGAGGTTGAGCACCGACGCCTGCACGGACACGTCGAGCGCGCTCGTGGGTTCGTCAGCGATGAGCAGCATCGGCTCGGAGATCAGGGCCCGTGCGATGCTGACCCGCTGCCGCTGCCCGCCGGACAGCTCGTGGGGGTAACGACGGGCCACCTCGGCGCGCAGGCCCACCCGTTCGAGTTGGGGTGCGACGCGGGCGTCGCGGTCACGTCGGGAGAGCCGCTTGCCCGCCAGCCGCAGCGGCTCGGCCACGATCTCGCCGACGAGCATGCGCGGGTCCAGCGACGCGGCCGGGTCCTGGAAGACGATCGACACCGCGCCGCGGTGGGGGCGCAGCCGCCGACGGGACAGGTGGGTGACGTCGGTGCCCGCGATACGGACCGTTCCCGCGGTCGGCTCGACCAGCCGCACCACGCACCGACCCACTGTCGACTTCCCGGAACCGCTCTCCCCCACCAGGGCCGTGACCCGGCCGCGCGGGATGGTCAGGGACACCCCGTCCACCGCACGCACCGGGCCGAAGTGCATCACCAGGTCCGCGATCTCCAGGGCGTTCGGCTGTGGCGTCATCGGTTCGCCTCCTGAGGGGCCATCTCGCACGGGTGCCAACAGGCCGCGACATGGTCGGTGCCGCCGACGCCCTCGAGCGGCGGGGCGGCCGCCCGGCACCGCTCGTCGGCGGCCGGGCAGCGATCGGCGAACGTGCAGGCGTCGGGTTGACTCTCCAGGACCGGCACCAACCCGGGGATCTCGGTCAACCGGTCGGTGCCGGCGTGCCGGCCCGGCTGCGGTGACGCCGACAGGAGCCCGGCCGTGTAGCGGTGCCGTGGGGTGGCGAACAGGTCGTCCACCGGCGCCCGTTCCACCACCCGGCCCGCGTACATGACGACCACACGGTCCGCGATGTCGGCGATCACGCCGAGGTCGTGGGTGATGATGAGGACGCTGGTGCCGAGCCGGTCGCGCAGGTCCCGCAGCACCTGGAGGATGCCGGCCTGGACGGTGACGTCCAGCGCGGTGGTCGGCTCGTCGGCCACCAGCACCTTCGGCCCGCACGCCACCGCCATCGCGATCATCACGCGCTGGCGCATCCCGCCGGAGAGCTGGTGCGGGTAGCTGTCGACCCGCTGGGCGGCGGACGGGATCCCGACGAGCGTCAACAACTCGACGGCGCGGGCCCGCGCTGCCCGTCCGGACATCCGCTCGTGGACCTGGAGCACCTCGCCGATCTGCCGTCCGACGGTGAGCACCGGGTTCAACGACGTCATCGGCTCCTGGAAGATGTAGGCGATCTCCCGGCCACGGACCCGACGCAGGGCCGACTCGCGGGCGCCGACCAGCTGCGCGCCGTCCAGGCGTACCGAACCGGTGACCCGGGCGCTGCCCGGCAGCAGACCGGCGATGCTCATCGCGGTGACGCTCTTTCCGCATCCCGACTCGCCCACCATCCCGACGATCTCACCGGCGGCGAGGTCCAGGCTGACCCCGTCGACCGCCGACACGGTGCCGGTCTCCGTCGGGAACGACACGGACAGGTCGCGGATCTCCAGCACGGGCGTGGAGGCCGTGGTCATCGCCGGTCTCCCTTCGGGTCGAGGGCGTCGCGCAGGGCGTCACCGAAGACGTTGAACGCCAGCGCCAGACCCATGATCACGACGCCGGGGAAGACTGCCGCCCACGGTGCGCGGGCGGCGAACTGCTGGGCGGTGGCCAGCATGGTGCCGAGACTCGGCGCCGGCGGCTGGATGCCGAGGCCGAGGAAGGACAGCACCGCCTCGCCGAGGATCGCGGCCGGGATGGCGACAGTGGCCTGCACCAGGATCACCGAGGTCGCGTTCGGCAGGATGTGCCGGGCGAGCACCCACAGGTCACTCGCGCCGTCCACGACCGCCGCCGCGACGAAGTCAAGCGACTTGAGGCGCAGAGTGTCCGAGCGGACGACCCGGATCACCCCGGGGATCTGGGCGATGCCGATGGCCACCGCGGCGTTGCCGAGGCTGGCGCCCCGGATCGCCGCCAACCCCACCGCCATAATCAGAAACGGAAACGCGAGCAGCAGGTCGGTGAGACGCGAGATCACCGCGTCCCAGGCCCGGAAGTAGCCGGCCGCGAGCCCGAGCGGCACCCCGATGACAAGTGAGGTGGCCACCGCCAGGAGCCCCACCTGCAACGACGCCCGCGCACCGAGCATGATGCGGGAGAGGACGTCCCGGCCGAGGTCGTCGGTGCCGAGCAGGTGCCCGGCCGTGCCGGGAGGTGCGAGCGTACGGGCGAAGTCGGTCTGGTCGACCGAGTAGGGCGCGAGCCAGGGCGAGAGCACGGCGATCGCGCCCGCGAGCGCGAGCACGACGAAGCTCACCACGGCGAGCGGGTTGCGCCGCAGCCGCCGCAGCACCCGGGTCCGCCGGGTGACACCGGCGGTGCCGGTCCCGGCCAGGGGTACGGTGAGGACGGTCATGCCGGATCTCCCGTCACCCGGATGCGGGGGTCGATGACCGAGTAGAGCAGGTCGACGAGAAAGTTGATCACGATGTAGGCCGCCGCGGTGAGCAGGACGACGGCCTGGATCACCGGGTAGTCCCGTTGGAACACCGCGTCGATGGTCATCTTGCCGAAGCCCGGCAGCCCGAAGATCTGCTCGGTGACGACCGCGCCCGAGATCAGC
This sequence comes from Micromonospora sp. NPDC003944, assembly GCF_053605225.1. Classification (NCBI taxonomy): domain Bacteria; kingdom Bacillati; phylum Actinomycetota; class Actinomycetes; order Micromonosporales; family Micromonosporaceae; genus Micromonospora; species Micromonospora sp. NPDC003944. The sequence continues at coordinate 79,262 of NZ_JBSGIV010000021.1, read as the reverse complement.
CCGCCGAGTTGGAGGCCCACCACGGTCACCACCACGATGAGGCTGTTCCGCAGGGCGTGCCGGGTGATGACGGCGCGCGGGCGCAGACCCTTCGCCTTCGCCGTGCGCACGTAGTCGGAGGAGAGCGAGTCCAGCATGGCCGACCGGGTCTGCCGCATGATGATGGCGGCCAGGCCGGTGCCGAGGATCACGGCCGGCAGGACGATGTGGTGCAGGTTGCTCACCGGGTCCTCAAGGATCGGCACGAAGCCGGAGGCGGGGAAGAGCCCGGTCGCCACGGACAGGTAGAGGATCGCCAGCAGGCCGAGCCAGAAGTGCGGCACCGACAGACCGACCAGGGCCAGGCCGTTGGCGAGCCACTCCGCCGGGCGTCCACGACGGACCGCCGCGAGCACCCCGGCGCCGACCCCGAGCGCCGCCGCGATGAGGATCGCCAGGACGGACAGTTCGACGGTCACCGGCAGGGCGGTCGTGAGCATCGAGGAGACCGGCGTACCGGTGCGGATCGACACCCCGAAGTCGCCCTGCGCCATCCGCTCGACGTACTGGGCGAACTGCACCGGCAGCGGCTGGTCCAGCCCGTAGTGCCGACGGATGGCCTCCAGGGCCTCCGGTGACCGGTCCTCCCCGGCCAGCGCGAGGGCCGGGTCGCCGGGGAGCGCCCGCACCCCGACGAAGACCACGATCGTCGACAACAGCAGGGTCAGCGCCGACTGCCAGGCGCGGGTGAGCAGGTATCGGGCCACGACGACCTACTTGCCGAAGCCGGCGAAGGCCGCCCGGATCACGCCGTCCGGAAAGACCTGGAGACCCTGGATCTGCTTGCCGACGGCGGTCAGGTTGCGCTGCCGGTAGAGGTAGATCAGGGCGTCGTCCTGCTGGAGCAGGGTGACCGCCTGCCCGTACAGCTTCCGGCGCTCGGCGACGTCGCCGGACTGGCGGGCCTGGGTCAGCAGCGTGTCGAGCTGCGGGTTGCCGTAGCCGGCGACGTTCTGGCTGGCGCCGGTGCCGACGAAGTTGGTGATGTTGGCGTCCGGGTCGATCCGACCGCTCCAGCCCAGTTGCAGCAACTCGAAGTTGCCCCGGTCCTGCTCGTCGAGGAGCGACGAGTACTCCACCGGGTTGATCTTCAGGTCGAATCCGCCGTCCTTGACCATGGACTGCAGGGCCTGCGCGAGGCGCAGCGTGTCGGGGGTGTTCGAGGCGAGCATCGTCACCGCGTACGGCGTCTGGACGCCGGCCTCGGCAAGCAACTGCTTGGCCTTGGCCGGGTCGTGCGCCGGGCAGGTCTGCGCCTCCGGGGACGAGAACGTGCTCGCGGGCGAGATCGGGGAGCAGGCGGCGGCGTGCTCACCGCTGAAGACCGCGTCGACCAGGGCCTCGCGGTCGATGGCGTGCTCGAAGGCCTGCCGCACCTTGGCGTTCTGCGCGAGCGGCCGGTTGATGGGCTTGGGGGTGGTGCCGACGCCGTCGACGTTGCCGACGTTGATGGTCAGGCCCTGGTAGCCGAGGGACTGCGACTGCAGGACGGAGACCGCCGCGTCCTGCCGGAGCGAGGCGACGTCCTGGGTGGAGACCGAGTCGGCGACCTGAGCATCGCCGGAGCGCAGGTTGGCCGCGCGGATGCTCGCGTCGGTCAGGATCCGCCACGAGATGCCGTCCAGGTGCACCGCGCTCGCGTCGTAGTAGTTCGGGTCCCGCACCACCTCGATGGAGTTCTGCGGTACGCGCTTGGCGAACTTGAAGGGGCCGACGCAGACCGGCGCCGAGGCGAAGTCGTCACCGCGAGCGCTGAGCGCCTGTGCGCTCATGATCATGCCGGCCCGGTCGGCGAGGGCGCCGAGCAGCGGCGCGAACGGCTGCTTGAGTCGCAGGATGACGGTCTGCGGGTCCGGGGTGTCGATGCCGTCGATGGGGCCGAGTTCGCTCTTGCGCGCCGACCTGGCGTTGGTGAGGTGGCGTTGCAGGGTGGCCTTCACCGCGGCCGAGTCGAACGCCGTCCCGTCTGCGAAGCGCACGCCGGGCCGCAGCGGGATGGTCACCGTCCGGCCGTCGCCGCTCGTGGTGGGCAGGGCCGTCGCGAGCTGCGGTACGACCTGCGCCTGCTCGTTGACGTCGTACAGCTTCTGGCACATCGCCTGGAAGACGTAGCGGGAGTAGAGGCTTCTGGACAGTGTCGGGTCCAGCGCGTCGGGCTCGGCGGAGAGGGCGATGACCAGCTTGCCGCCCTGCTTCACGGCAGCGGGGTCTGCGGGCGTACCGAAGGAATCCTGGCCCGCCGACTGGTCGCCGCCGGACCGGTCGCCGCCGTCGCTGTTCGACACCGGTGAGCAGGCGACGACCGTGCAGACGACGGCGGCCGCCGCCACGGCGGCCCGGAGCACCCGGCGGCGGGGCAGGTTCGTGTCGCGGACGGAGAGGTTCGTCATGGAGAGCTCCTCGAGTGGGCGATTCGGGGAGCGTATGTTGTATACGATGACCGCCGCAAGAGCTCCGTGAATGGCTTACCGGAACGCCCCCGGGCGCCCGGAACCGTCAGTCCGGATCAACTCGCGGGCCGGGTCCGGCCGCCCCGCACCAGGCTGAGCAGGACGACCAGGGCGAGCACCGCCACCACCGCACTGAACACTTCGCCGGCGGGACGCAGGCCGATCGTCTGGATGAGCAGACCGACCCCGACCGCGGGCACGCCGAGCATGGCGAACAGGATGGCGAAGAAGGTCGACACCGCCTCGGCCCGGTGCTGCGGTTCGGTCTTCATCGTGATCGTCGCGATGCCGTCGCCGACCGCCATTCCCGACGCGACCCCGATGAGCGCCGCGCTGGCGAGCAGCGTCGCCAGCAGGGCCATCCACATGCTGTACGCCAGCAGGCCGGCCCCCGCGACCAGGCCCAGGCAGGCGTAGGCGAGCGCGGCGCGCGAGGACAGGACGCGGGTCAGCAGCTGACCGAACGCCGCTGCGGTGAACGCCACGAAGACCACGAGCGCCGCCAGGGTGTGTGAGGTCTCGTGCAGGACCATGCCGAGGAACAACCCGCTCACCGACGTCAGCACTCCGAGCGCCGCGAAGCCCGCACCGGCGGTGATCGCCGAACGGACGAAGTCGCCGCGGATGGCCGCCGGCACGTGCAACCGCTGCACCCGCAGGGTCACCGCGGACCGTTCCCGTACCGTCTCCGGCACCCCTCGCAGCGCGATGATCGCGATCACCGCCAGGACCAGCACGATCACCCAGGGCAGCCGGAGCGGGTCGGGTGCCACGTCCGACACGATCCCGGACAGCAGGGTGCCGGTCGCCAGGCCGCCCAGGTTCGCGAAGATCGACACGGTGGCGGCCCGCCTCGGGTGCCGCGGGTCGATCAGCTCCGCAAGCGCCGCGGTCGCCGCCCCGATGATCAGCGCGGCGGACAGACCGGCGAGGATCCGCCCCACGATGATCATCGCCAGGTCCACGGCGGCCAGGAACACAGCGTCGGCGGCGACCGAGAGGAGCAGCGCGATGAGGATGACCGGACGTCGCCCGATCTGGTCGGAGAGTCGGCCGAAGACCAGTAGCCCGACCACGACTCCCAGCGCGTACAGGGCGTAGACCACTGTCACGGTCAACGACGAGAACCCGAACTCCATCTCGTAGAGCGGATAGAGCGGGGTCGGCACGGTGGTGCCCACGAGCGTGATCCAGAACGCGAACGCGACCCGCACCGCGCCGGACGTGGAACCGGACCGTGTCACTCGTACAGCATGGGCGTCGGCGTCGAGCCGGAGTGCGGTAACCGACCTAAACACCCGCATCAGGTGGCGGGACAGGCACGACACGGTGGGAAGCGGCTCGGGATGCCGCCTCCCACCGCGTACTCCTAGGAGTTGTACGCCTGCGCGGTCACGGTGACCTGGCGGGCGAGGTTCGACCGCACCGGCCAGGAGATCCGCACCTCGCGAGTCTCCCCCGGCAGGAGCCAGAAGTAGTTGTCGTCGTAGCGGGCCGGCAGGACCCGCTCACCACCCTTGTCGCGCACCGCGAGCCGCACCAACGCGGCGACCGTACGGCCCTGGTTGCGGACCGTCGTGGTGACGGTGTTGCGTCCGTCCACGACGCGGACGGTGCTCGACGACGTCGACAGTCGGGTGCTCGGCAGGTCGTTGAGCGCCCGCAACTGCTCGGCCTTGTCGTAGCGCCAGTACGTGTTCTCCGCAAGCAGCCGGTCGCGGCCGTCGCGCAGCTCCAGTCGCACCAGGTGCAGCCCGCCGCCGTCCGGCGCGGCGAGCGGGAAGACCGCAGTGGTGGCCGACCGGGCCACGTCCACGCGCTGACGCTGGGGCGCACCCAACGGCCGGCCGCTCAGGTCGTACCGTCGGGCACTCACCGTGACCCCGCTCAGCGGCGCGGCGGTGTGGTTGACCACCCGGACCTGCCAGCTGCCCGGGTCGGCCTGGACGTGCACCGGCTCGCACCCCTTGCGGGCGCCGTAGTAGGCGCCGTTGACGTCGAGGTCGTAGTCGTAGGTCTGCCAGACCGTGCTGTGCCACGCCGGGTGCGACATCCACAGCAGCAGACCCGTGGCGTCCTGCCACAGGTTGGCGTTCCACGCCTCGAACATGGCCCGGTGGCTCTCGTAGTTGACGAACTGCGCCCGGGTGGCGAACTCGTCGAGCGAGGCGGACTCACCGAGCCGCGCGTCGATCGCCGCCTGGTACGTGCCGACGCGCTGGTTACCGATCGTCGACCAGTCGTGGTAGTTCCACACCTCGCTGATCGGCCACTCCGGCGCGTCACCGACGAGGTTGCGCATGCTCTCCACCACCGACACGACCGGCATGCCGATCTCGGTGTGGAAGCCGAAGGAGTCGGCCTCGTACATCGTGACGTCGGTGTAGGTGCTCGGGTCGACCCAGTGGTACGGCCCGCGCCCGCTCACGATGCCGCTGGCCGAGTTGGGAATGTAGAGGATCTCCGGGTGCTCGGTGCTGACGGCCTGCTTGAGGCCGGCGTCGACGATCGGCGGCGGGTCCCCCTCGTTCGCGCCGCACCAGACCACGATGCTCGGGTGGTGGCGGAACCGGCGGATCGTGTCGGCGGCGATGTCCACGTAGCCGGGCGGGTTGGGCAGGAACCCGCCGGCCTGCCAGAAGTCGTTCCACACCAGGATGCCCTGCTCGTCGCAGGCCTGGTACAACTCCTCACGGTTGCTGCTGCCGAGCCAGTTGCGGATCATCGTGAAGTTCATGTCCCGGTGCATCTCGACCGTGTCGGCCAGCCGGTCGGGCAGCACCCGACGCAGCAGCTCGTCCCAGCCCCAGTTGCCACCCCGGGCGAACACCGGCACGCCGTTGACACTGATCTTCAGCTCGGTGATCTTGTTGCTGACCGCCTTGACGTCCGTCCAGCGCTGCCCGTCGTCGGACACCTGGATGACGAAGTCGCGGGCGTACGCCTGCTCCCAGACGATGGTGACCTGGTCGAAGGTGACAGGTGCGCCGAGGTCGACCTGGATCCACTGGTTGTCCTCGAACGCCGACGACCACCGGGTCCGCGGGTTGCCGTCGACGGCCCGGTCCGGGCCGTTCGAGTCGCCGTCGGACGACGACGCGGTGGCGGCCTTGCGCAGGGCCAGGTCGACCTCCGGCGCGGCCTGCCGCTGCACCGAGAGCGCCCACATGGACACGCCCCACGAGGTGACCCGCGCGCCGGTCTGGATGCGCAGGTGCTGGGCGGTCTGGCTGGCGAACGTCTCGACCTGGGTGGCCCGGCTGCCCAGCGGGGTGTCGTTGCTCACCGACGTCACGTCGCCCCAGGCGTCGCCGTCGACGGAGACCTGCACGCGGTAGTCCAGCGCGTACGCCTGCTCCCACACGATGGTGACCCGGTCGAAGTCGACAGCCGCGCCGAGGTCGACCTGGATCCACTGGTCGTCCTCGGCCTGCGAGGCCCAGCGGGTCGCCGGGTCGCCGTCGACGGCCCTGGCCGGCCCGTTGCTGTCGCTCTCCGACGACGAGGCGGTGGCGTCGCGGCGCAGGGCGAGATCCGGGCCGGTTCCGTCGGCCACCGACAGCGAGAACATCGAGATGCCCCAGCCGGTGGCGCGCTGGCCGGCCTGGATGCGCACGTGCCGCGCGTACTGCCGGGCGAACGTGACCAACTGGGTGGCCGCGCCGTCGACGAACTCCAGCGCCGGCTCGCCGGGCGGCGAGATCACGATCGGCTGGTGCCAGTCGTAGGCGAACTCGCGGATACCGAAGCGCAGTGCGCGCCGGTCGCTCACCGAGCGCTTGACGGTGGCGGTGAGCGTGAGGTCGTACAGGTGGGGGTCGCCGTAGCCGTTGGGCCACCACAGCTGGGGCTTGCGTAGGCGCAGGGCGGGGAAGCGCTCCGGCGCGAAGGTGACGGTGGTGCTTCCGCCGGCGGGTACGGTGACGGTGGACTCGACGCGTACCTTGTCGAACTCCGCGCGGACGGTGACAGTGGTCGCGGTGGTGGCCGCGTTGCGGACCGGCACCCGGATGGTGACCTCGGCGGTGTCGGTGCGGGGCAGGTCGGGCAGCGTGGTCTGCACGTGCGGGTCGCCGACGACGACGGCGCCGGTGCTGCGCAGCCGGACGTGGTCCCAGAGGCCGGTGACCCGGTCGCGGACGGCCGGCATCCAGTCCCATCCGGACACCGCCAGGTAGGTCGGCGCGTCCAGGTAGTGGTGGGCCGACTGGAGGAAGGTACGGCCGTCGGGGCCCTTGTCGCCGGGGGTGCCCTGGTGCGGCATCGGGGTGACCCGGACGGCGAGGACGTGTTCGCCCCGGTGACCAGCGAGGGCGTCGGTGATGTCGAAGGCCGCCCGCGCGAACGGGTGCTTGACGCTGCCGACCTGTACGCCGTTGACCCAGGCGGTCGCCTCGTGGTTGATCCCGTCGAACTCCAGCCAGACCCGGCGGCCGGCCGAGGTGTCCAGGTCGCGCGGCAGGCGCAGCGCGCGCCGGTACCACCACGTGTGCCGGGACAGCGCCTCCGGGATGCGCATGTTGTTGAGGCCGCTCACCGGGTCGGGCAGGTGCCCCTGCTCGACGAGGGTGCCCAGCACGGTGCCGGGCACCGTCGCCGGCAGCCACGACCGGACGTCGACACCGGCGCGGGAGAGTTCGGCGCCGTCGGCGGTGCCGGCAAAGTCGTCAATCGTCAACGACCAGCCCGACTCCAGCGGCACCGTACCGTCGGCGGCGACCTTCAGCTCGGGGGCCGGGCCGGTGTTGCCACCCTCCCAACTGGTCCAGCCCTCGGCTTTCGGTCGGCCGGCCAGCGGCACGCCGTAGACCTGGAAGCCGTTGAGGCCCACCGGGTTGCTGTTCGAGCGCTTCATGGCGGTCATTCGTACCCACCGGGCGGTGACCGGCTCGGGCAGCTTGATGGTCTGCACGCCGCCCTGGCCCTCGCTGGTCTCGTACACCGTGCGCCAGGCACTGCCGTCGGTGGAGACCTCGATCCGGTACGCCGTCGCGGCACTGGAGAGGATCTCGTCACCGTCGGTGTCGGTGTAGTTGCCGTCGAACGGCCCGTCGGCGAGCGTGGCCTCGAAGACCAGCGAGACGGCCTCGACCCGGCACAGCGCCTGGAGGTCCACCGAGATCCACTGTGGGTCACCGTTGGCGGCGCGCCACCCACTCCCCCGGACGCCGACCTGCGCCAGACCGTCCACGGCGAAGGTGGCGGGTGTCGGCGCGTAGTCGGTCGAGGAGACCGCCACCGGGCGGTACCGAGCCAGGTCGGTGGCGGTCGGGGTGGCGGTCGGGGTAGCCGGCGGCGTCGGCACGGCGGCGGACGCGGGGGCGTCCGGCAGCGCCGCGGTCACCCCGACCGAGGCGAGCAGCGTCGCGCCGGCGGAGAGGAAGGTACGCCGCGACATCGGCGATGGGTCGGACATCGAGCCTCCAGACATGACAACGTTGTCAGACGACAGGATCTGTGACAACGTTGTCAGATGGTGGCTCGATGTTTCCCGCGAGTCAAGGGCTCGAGTCCAGCGTGATTCCACGAACACGTTCCGCGCACTGTTCCACTTCGGACATGGCCGCGCGCTGTCGCGTGCGGCGCTGAACCTGCCGGTGATCGGAGTCGGCCAGGCATCGCAATCAACTGCGAGCCCAGGGCTTCGGCGCGGGCGGTTCCCAACCACCGCGATCTTGCACTTTCTGTGGCGACATAAGGCTCATCTCCCACATCTCGGCAACCCAAACTGCAAGATCGCCGGGGCTGCCGGCCCGGCCTGCGTCGATCATGGAGTTGTGGTGCGCCACATCAGGGGCTTACACGGAGCTTTTGGCCACCACAACTCCCTGATCGAGGGGCAGGGGGCGAGGGCTCGTCCCCACTGGCCGAAAGAACGACCCACACTGGTCGCTGATGTCGCAAACGATTCAGCTCCAAAGGTGCCGACCGACACCTCACGACCGAGGTGGCCCGGAGGCGGATCCCAGGTCACGGAGGCGGACCGCAGGTCACGCAGACAGAGCACGCAGGTCACGCAGGCCGACTGTTGGCGAGGTGTCCATCCGTACCCCTGAGCAAGCCGGCACCGCCGACGGCCGACAGGCGACCGCGGCGCCCGTCGACCACCTGGCCCGCAACGACCGCGCGCCCGACGGTCAGCGCGCCGGCCCGGCCTCGCGGCGCCCAGGTTCGCGGGGGTGGTACTCGGGGCGGAGCTTCGCGCTCGCGAACGCCGCCTTCACCGCCGCCGAGAGCGCGGCGATGTCGTACGCGCCGTGGTGTCGCCGGCCGTTGATGAAGAAGGTCGGGGTGCCGGTGACGCCGCTGAGGTCGGCGGAGTCGACGTCCTCGGCGATCCGGTCCACGCCCATCCGCTTCACCATGTGCTCGCGGAACGCGTCCAGGTTCAGGCCGAGCTGTTCGGCGTAGCCCAGCACGTCGGCGGGGTCGAGAGCATCCTGGTGGGCGAGCAGCAGGTCGTGCATCTCCCAGAACGCGCCCTGCTCCCCCGCCGCCTCGGCGGCCTCCGCGGCCAGTTGGGCATGGGGGTGGACGTCGGTGAGCGGGAGGTGCCGCCAGACGTACCGGACGTTTGCGAAGTCGGCAAGCAACTCCCTGACCACCGGCTCGGCCTGCCCGCAGTAGGGGCACTCGAAGTCGCCGTACTCCACCACCGTCACCGGCGCCTCGAGCGACCCGCGCATGTGGTCGCGATCCGCATCGACCGGCAGCATCAGGTCGACGATCCCCTCGGTGACGCCCAGCAGCGCGCGGGTTCGCCGCGCCGGCGAGAGCCGCCCGACGGAGCGGAACAGCAGCCAGGTGACGAGGGACGCGCCGAGCGTCGCCACGATGATGCCGAACTTCGCCTCGTCCAGGGCCGGGCCGTTGAGCGCATGGGTGGCGATCAGGAGCGCGACGGTGAACCCGATGCCGGAGATCGTCCCGACCCCCGCGACGGCAAGCCAGCCGACAGGTGGCCGGAATCGGTTGCCGCTCAACCGGGTCACCAACCACGCGGTGGCGGTGATACCTGCCGGCTTGCCGACGATGTACGCGACCACGACGCCGAGCGTGACCGGGGAGGTCACGGCCCTGGCCAACAGGTCGCCGTCGATCACGATGCCGACGTTGGCAAGCGCGAACAGGGGTACCACCACGTAGCTCGCCCACGGGTGGTAGAGCGTCTGCAGCCGCTCGTTCGGCGACAGCGCCGAGATGAGCCCGGACCGGGCCATCCGGGCGAGCTGCGGGGTGGGTTGTTCCCGGAAGAGGCGGAACTGGTCGCTGGCCCGTTGCAGGTCACCGCGGCCGGGGGCGTAGGCGTAGGTCAGCAACCCCATCACCAGGCCCACCGCGACCGGGTCGACACCGGACATCGAGACGGCGATCCAGGCCGCCACGCCCAGCAGCGCGTAGACCGGCCCGAACCGCACCCCGCAGCCCCGGACGAGCAGCACGACGCCGAAGATCGCCGCCGCGACGACAAGCGCCGTCAACGAGGGGTGATGGGGGTACGCGATGGCCAGCACCGCGATCGCCACCACGTCGTCGACGACGGAGACGGTCAGCAGGAAACCCCGCAGCCGTTCCGAGAAGCGCGGCCCGAAGACGGCGAGGGCGCCGAGCGCGAGCGCCGTGTCGGTGGCCATCACCGCGCCCCAGCCCGCAGCGGTGGTGTGCCCGGCGTTGATGGCGAGGTAGATGGCGATCGGCACGAGCATGCCGCCGACCCCGGCGAGCATCGGCAACGCCAGGCGACGCCGATCCCGCAACTCGCCGATGTCGAACTCGCGGCGCAACTCCAGCCCCGCGACCAGGAAGAAGAACGTCATCAGACCGCTGTTGACCCAGGTCCGCAGGTCGTCCGACAGGTGCCAGTCGCCGAGCTGTACGGAGAAGGAGGTGCTCCAGACCGACTCGTACGACGACGCGCTGAGGTTCGCCCAGACGAGAGCCACCACCGCGGCGACCAGCACCACCCGAGCGCCGCCGGTCTCGGTACGCAGGAACGCGCGCAGCGGCGCGTTGAACCGCCCCTCCCAGGCGGTTCGGCTGGTCCAGCCCCGATGCGGGTTGTCGCTCGTCACGGGGACAATCTTCGTCGACCTGACCGTCACGCGGTTCGGATTACTACTCCTCCTCGGCGAAGACGACCTCGCGACGCCGGCGGATCGTCGGGAGGACGGCGACGACGAGCGCGGCGACCGTCAGGGCCAGCAGCGCCGCGGAGATCGGTCGGGTCAGGAAGACCGACGGGTCGCCACGGGAGATGATGAGCGCGCGGCGCAGGTTCTCCTCCAGCAGTGGGCCGAGGACGAAGCCGAGCAGCAGGGGCGCCGGCTCGCACCCGCACTTGATCAGGATGTATCCCAGGATCCCGAAGAACGCGATCGCGTAGACGTCGTACGCGTTGGAGTTCAGTGAGTAGGTGCCGATCGCGGCGAACAGGATGATCATCGGAAAGAGCACCTGGTACGGGATGCGCAGCATGCGTACCCAGAGGCCGATCAGCGGCAGGTTCAGCAGCAGCAGGAGCACGTTGCCGATCCACATCGAGGCGATCAGGCCCCAGAACAGCGCCGGCTCGTCGTTGATGACGTTCGGGCCCGGGGTGATGCCGTGCACGATGAACGCGCCGATCATCAGGGCCATCACCGGGTGGGCGGGCAGGCCCAGGGTGAGTAGCGGGATGAACGACGTCTGCGCGGCGGCGTTGTTCGCCGACTCGGGGCCGGCGACGCCCTCGATCGCGCCGCGCCCGAACTCCTGCTGCCGCTTCGAGATGCGCTTCTCGACGGCGTACGAGGTGAACGATGCCAGCACGTGGCCGCCGCCGGGCAGGACGCCGAGCGCGGCGCCGAGGCCGGTGCCGCGCAGGATCGGGGCGACGATCCGACGCCGGTCCTCGCGCGTCGGCCAGAGGTTTGTCACCCTGCTGACGATCGCCGTCCGGGTCTGCTCGTTCTCGAGGTTGCGCAGGATCTCGGCCACCCCGAACAGGCCCACGGCGACCGACACGAAGTCGATGCCGCCGTACAGCTCGCGCTGCTCGAACACGAACCGGGGCGTGCCGGTGTAGATGTCCTGGCCGACCGTGCCGAGCAGCACGCCGAGCGCGATCATCGCCAGTGCCTTGAGCGCGGTGCCCCGTGCCAGCGCGATCGACACGATCAGACCGAACAGCACGAGGGAGAAGTAGTCGGCGGGACCGAACTTCAACGCGACACTTGCCAACGGTGGGGCCGCGGCGGCGAGCACCACGGTGGCGACCGTACCCGCGACGAAGGACCCGATCGCCGCGGCCGCCAGGGCCGGACCGGCCCGGCCCTGGCGAGCCATCTCGTGCCCGTCCAGCGCGGTCACCGCGGCGGACGACTCACCGGGCAGGTTGATCAGGATGGCTGTCGTCGAGCCGCCGTACTGGGCCCCGTAGTAGATGCCGGCCAGCATGATCAGCGCCGTGACCGGCTCGAAGCTGAACGTGATCGGCAGCAGCATCGCCACCGTCGCCGTGGGCCCGATGCCGGGCAGCACACCCACCGCGGTCCCGAGCAGCACTCCGACGAAGCAGTAGAGGACGTTCTGGACCAGCAGGGCCGTCGAGAAGCCCAGCGCGAGGTTGTCGAGGAGTTCCATGCCTCAATCCGGATGTCGCGTCAGGACCCAGCCAGGGGCCCCACAGGGGGATCCGTAGCTGGAGTCCGACGACGAAGATGAGCGTGCTGGCCACGGTCAGCCCGGTGGCCACGGCCACCGCCGTGAGCGGCCGTACGCGTGCGCTGGCCAGGGTGGTGAGCAGCGCGGTCACCGCCGTCGTCGGTACGAACCCGAGGCGCCGGATGGTGAACCCGAAGAACAGGACCGCGAGCACGATGACGGCGACCGCCCGCCACGGGACCGGCCCGAACGAGATCACCTCACCGGCGACGAGCCCCTTGCCGATGATCGCCAGGCCCAGCGCGCCCACGGCCGCGCCGACCAGCAGCGGGAAGGCGCCGGGACCCATCCGCGTGGGGGTGCCCAGCTCGTAGCCGAGCGCCCCCACCACGAATGCGCCACCGATCAGGACGAAGATTCCCCCGGCGAGGACGTCCGGGTACGACCGACGGCGCTCCACCTCAGGAGACCTTGACCCCGGCGTCGGCGATGATCTTCGCCCAGGTGCCGAGCTGCTCGTCGAGTTTCGCCCGGTGAGCGTCCGGGGTCGCGTCCTGGGCCGGGACGGGAGCGGTGCCGAGCTTGGCCATCTGGTCGATGACCTTCTGGTCGGCCAGGGCCACCTGCAGCGCCTCGGACAGCTTCTGGACGATCTCCTTCGGCGTGTCGGCCGGAACGTAGAGACCGTGCCACACGCTGACCTTCAGCTGCGGCAAGCCGGCCTCGGTGGTGGTGGGCAGGTCGGGAAGGCTCTTCACCCGCTCGGGCGTGGTGACCGCGTACGCCTTCACCTTCCCGGCGGCGATCTGGCCGCTGGTGTTCGTCGTCTGGTCGCACATGAAGTCGACCTGGCCGCCGACGAGGTCGGTCAGCGCGGGACCGGTGCCCTGGTACGGGACCTCCTGGAGCTTCACGCCGGTGGTGGTCTGGAACAGCAGTCCGCACAGGTGGGACGCGGCGCCGATGCCCGCATTGGCGAGCGTGACCTTGTTGGCGTTCGCCTTCACGTGGGTCACCAGGTCCTGGAGTGTCGCGGGCGCGAAGTCCTTGCGGGCGACGATCGTCATCGGCACCTCGGTGACCAGCCCGACCGTCTCGAAGTCCTCCAGAGGCTTGTAGCCGAGGCTCTTGTAGAGGGCGGGCGCCGTCGACATGCCGATGTGGTGCATGAGCACGGTGTAGCCGTCCGACTTGGACCGCGCGACCTGGCCGGCGCCGACGGTACCGCCGGCGCCCTCGACGTTCTGGACGACGATCTTGCCACCGAGCTTCGCGGCCATCGGCTCGGCGATCATGCGGGTGACCGTGTCTGTCGGACCGCCCGCGCTGAACGGGACGACGATTGTGATGTTCTCGTCCGGGTAACTCGCGACGTCGCCGCCGGTGGCGCCCCCGTTACCGGAACACGCGGCGGCAAGCGAGACGACACCGATCGCGGCGATCATCCGCGCGGCGGCCCGGTACCTGCTTGTCGTTCGCATACGGCGACCTCCCCATCAACGCATGGACATTCCTCGGCGCGTCAGTGGCCCCCAGTCTCTGCTGGTCGGAGCCGGGTTGGTGTCAGAAAAATCCCAAGAACCAGGGCCGGCACGAGAGCCGATCCGGGCCGTACAATCCGCTGCTATGCGGATAACCGTCATCGAGGATGACGACCGCGTGGCGCGAGGGCTGGTGACCGTCCTGACCCAGGCGGGCTTCGAGGTCCACCGCGTCGCCACCGCCGCCCAGGCCGTGCGCGCCGCGCCGTCCGACGTGGTCCTCGTCGACCTGGGTCTCCCCGACGGCGACGGGCTCGACGTGATCCGCAGGCTGCGCGACCACCCGCAGACCGCAGTCATCGCGGTGACCGCACGATCCGAGGAGCACGAGCGGGTCCGGGGCCTGCGCGCCGGCGCGGACGACTACATCGTCAAACCGTTCGGCGTCGCGGAGTTGCTCGCCCGCATCGACGCCGTCCTGCGGCGGACCCGGGCCGCTCGCGCCGTCGGACAGACGGACGAGAAGCTCCTCCTCGGCCCGATGCGGATCGGCGTCGGCACCCGCGAGGTCAGCGTCGACGGCACCCTCGTGTCGTTGACCCGCAAGGAGTTCGAGCTGCTCCTGCTGCTGGCCCGGCGGGCACCAAACGTGGTCAGCCGCGACGTCATCCTCGACCAGATCTGGGGCGCGACCTGGGAGTCGTCGAGCCGCACCCTGGACACCCACATCGCGACGCTCCGGCACAAGCTGGGGCCGGACGTGGCCATCCGTACAGTCCACGGCGTCGGCTATCGGCTGCTGGCCGACCAGCCGGAGCTGACCGGCTGACGTCATGCACCGCCGGCTCCTCGTCGTCCTCGTCCCCCTCGCGGCCCTGCTCGTCGCGGCGCTCGGGGTGCCGCTCAGCGTCACCGTGGCCGAACGCGAGATGCAGGAGACGTACGTCAACCGGCTGGGCGACGTGGGCCGGTTCGCCTCGCTTGCCGAGACCGCCCTGTCGACCGGCCGCACCGAGGCGTTGCAGCAGGAGCTGACGCGGTACCACGAGCTCTACGGCATCCCGGTCGCGCTTATCGACACGTCAGGCGCGGTGCTGCTCGGACCGGCCGACGCGTACCGGAAGGCGGCCCGCACCGAGGCCACGTTGCCCACGATCGTGACCGCGGCGCTTGCCGGCTCGCGGTCCGAACCGTCCTGGGAGTGGGCACCGTGGGACGACTCGGCACTCGTCGTGGCGGAGCCGGTCGGCCGGGACAGCGAGGTGGTCGGCGCCGTCGTGACGATCTCCGACCTGTCCCGGACGCGCGAACTCATCCTCGTACGCTGGGCCCGGCTGGCCGGGCTCGGGCTGCTGCCGCTGCTCGCGCTGACGGCCGTCGCCTGGCCCGTGTCGGCGTGGGTGCTGCGGCCGGTGCGGAAACTGGACGCGGCGACCTCGCGGATCTCCGCGGGCGACCTGACCATCCGCGCCGACGCCGAGGCCGGCCCGATCGAGCTGCGACGGCTCGCGCAGTCGTTCAACACCATGATGGACGCCGTCGAGAACGCCGCCCAGCGGCAGCGCGCGTTCATCTCCGACGCGTCGCACCAGTTACGCAACCCGTTGACAAGCCTCCGGCTCGCCGTGGAGAGCCTGGCACCGCACCTGCGGCCCGAGGGCGACGGGCAGCAGGTGTACGACGTCGCCGTCGACGAACTGAAGGCGATGCAGCGGATGCTGAACTCCCTCCAGGCCAGCGCGCGGATGGAGAGCATGCGGAAGGCCTCGCCAGTGGACCTCGACGAGGTACTGGCGACCCGGGTCGACAGGTGGCGGGCCCTGACAGCCACGGCCGGGCAGACACTGACTGTCGACGTACCCCCTGGGTTGCGGTTGTTGGAGCCGCCGGGCGGCCTGGGCAGCATCCTCGACGAGCTGATCAGCAACGCGTTGCGGCTGTCCGGCGCGCAGGTCGTGGAGGTGAGCGCCGACCTCGATCCCGCCGGCGCGGTGGTCACGCTCGCCGTGCGGGACGACGGCCAGGGCATCGACGCGTCCGAGCGGGCCCAGGCGCTGCACCGGTTCTGGCGCTCACCCCGGCACCAGAACGTGCCCGGGACCGGCCTGGGGCTGGCGATCTGCGCCGGCCTGATCACGGCGGCCGGGGGTGAGCTGCGGCTGGCGGACGGCCTGCCACGTCCGGACGACTCCGGGCACGGGCTGGCCGCGCTGGTGGTGCTGCCTGTCGCTCCCGCCTCGGCCTGACCTGGTCCCGGCGTCAGCGTTTGCGGTCGCGGAACCAGGCCGCCGCCCCCGGATGGAGTGGGACCGACGCGGTGGAGATTCCGGTACGCACATTGATCTGCCACGCCTCCGGAAGGGCCTCGGCGCCATCACGGCCAGCGGAGGTGATCGCCCCGGTGTGCCGGAAGACCGTGTCGGTGATGGCGTACACCAGATCGTCGGGCAGGTCGTCGCGCGCGAGCAGCACATTCGGTACGGCGACGGTGCGGGTCGCCGGAACCCCGGCATAGGCGGCCGCGTGGATCATGGCCGGGGCGTAGGGACCCGGGTACGCCGTGAAGAGCCGGTCTGCCTGCGCGTCCAACGGGATCAGCCGGATCGGGTGCCGCTGCGCCAACTCGGTAATGGCGGGCGTCGGAACACCTGTCAGCGAGAACATCGCGTCGATCGTGCCGTCTCGCAACGCCGCCGCCGATTCCGCCTGACTGAGGTTGCGGCCATCGGCTTCGAGCGGGCCGAGCTTCAGGACCCGCAACGACGTGAACTCCGTGCCCGAGTCGCGCGCACCGAGGGACACCTTCGTGCCGGCAAGGTCCCCGAACGCGCCGATCTCCGAACCGGCCATGACCACGAGATGCAGATGACTGTCGTAGAGCCGGCAGATCGCCGACAACCCACCGGGCGCGCTGCCATCGCTGGTGATCAACGCATCCAGGCTGGTCAACCCCAGGTGCACCTCGCCGGCCCGCAGCATCCGGATGTTGTCGGTGGACGCCCCGCTCGGCACCGTGGTCACCGTCGCGCCCGGCACCTGCTCGGAGATGTGCTCGGCCAACGCCCCACCGATCCGCCGGTAGACCGCCCCCGCCGGCCCGGTAGCCAGTCGCAGGTGGACCTCGTCCGCCTCAGGCCGCGGTGAGCACCCAAGTAGCAGCCCGCCGCCAGCCAACAACACCGCCCGCCGACTGACCAGCACCATGCCGAGATAATACGAACGCCCCGCCCGACCCCTCTTGCGCCCCGCCCCGCCCCGCCCCGCTGCGCCGATCTTGCAGTTTCGGTGGTCAAGATGCGCAGTTCTGCCCAATTCGTCGCGACAGAAAGTGCAAGATCGCGCCCCGTCACCTCGTCGATCATGGAGTTGTGGTGCCGGTTTGGCGTCGCCTCGGGGCCTTTGTCGCCCACCACAACTCCTTGATCGACGAGGTGACGGGGCTTGACGAACAGTCTGGCGCAACGCTCTTGGCATTGACGCTGGCGGGCATGCACGTAGCGCGACTGGTTGGTAGCGTGCCGGTGATGTCGGCCGGTTGTCGCCGGCAGTGGTCCCCTGGGGAGGGTCGACATGTGGGCGGACGACGCCGCACTCGACGCAGCGGAGCGCCGGCTCAACGAGTGGGAAACGTCGCTCGCCGAGCGGGCAGCACGAGCGAAGACCCTGTCGGCGACGATGCGCGATCTGACCGGCACCGCCCGCAACGCCGACCGGACCGTCGACGTCACCGTCGACGCGGCCGGCCTGCTGATCGACCTACGGCTCGACGAGCGCGTCCGCCAACACCCCGCGGCGCACACCGCTCAGCAGATCATGGAGACCACCACTGCAGCGCGGGCCGACCTGCTCCGACAGGTCAGGGAGGCCACCACGCAGTCGTTGGGCGACGACCCGAGCGCCCAGGCCATCATCGACTCGTACCGCACCCGTCTGATCCGCGACCAGGGATCAGACGATGCCCGCCGCTGAGGGCATCCAGGTCGACCCGGACGACCTGACCGCCCACGCCGCACGCCTTGATCACAGCGCCGCCAGTCTCGACACCGCCCAACAAGCAGGCCGACACGTCCGACTGGGCGCCGACGCATACGGGCAGCTCTGCGCCATGATGCCGGTGCTGCTCGACGGCCTGCAACGAACCCTTGTCGACGGCATCGGCGCCGCCGCCGCATCGATACGGGACACCTCCGGCAGGCTACGGGTCGGCGCCGACCGCTACCGAAGCTCCGACGCCCACGCCAAGCAGCTGCTCGACAGGGTGCGACAGCGCCCGTGACGTCGAACCCGCTCGTCGCCGCCGCTGCGGACACCCCGCCCAGCGCATGGGCAGGGGTGTGGATCTGCGAGGACATCGAACTCATCGCCCAGGGCGTCCGCACCGGTAGGTGGATCGACGGCAGCCTCGGCGTCGTCAGCGCGAGCCTGGATGCCCTCGCCCTCGTCTCCGACCCGGTCGGCGCCCTGCTCCAGTACGGGATCGCCTGGCTCATCGAACACGTCAAACCGCTCAGCGAAGCGCTGGACTGGCTCGCCGGCGACCCCGCTCAGATCACCGCACACGCCCAGACCTGGCGCAACGTCGCCGGCTCGCTCCGCGACGACGCCGCCGAACTGGCCCGCGCCGTGCGCACGGACGTCGCCAGGTGGGGCGGCAGCGCCGGTCCCGCCTACCGAACCTGGGCCTCCGAGCAGCAACAGGCCATCACCGGCCTCGCCCAGGGTGCCGACACCATGGCCGCGATCACCGAGGGCGCCGCCGGCCTGGTGGCCGCCGTCCGGCTCCTCGTCCGCGACGCCATCGCCACCTGCGTGTCCCGCATCATCGTGTACGCGGGCGAACTCCTCATCACCGGCGGACTGGCCGCACCGCTGGTCGTAGAGCAGGTCTCCACGCTCGTGGCGTCGTGGGGGGCGCGGATCGCGCGGCTGCTGCGTGGACTGCTGGCGAGCCTGCGACGCCTGATGCCGGAGATCCGCCGGCTCGGCGACCTCATCGAGAAACTCAAGCAGGCGCTGGGGCGGCTCCTGAAGCAGTCACCCGAACCGCAGAGACCTGACGGCCCAGAGCCGACAAAGATTCCACGTGATCCCACCGGACCGGACTTCACCACGGCCGAGATCGACTCGCGGAAGATCGCCGACTACGCCATGAACCCGGACCACCCTGTCGGGGGGCACAAGTATCGCGTCATCAACTCCGCCACCGGCCTCGGCCCAGATGACGCCAACGCAGTCTTGCAGCAGATCCGCGAAGGCGTACTCGCCGGTAAGCCTCTGCTGGGCAAGGCCGACGAGTTCGGCCAGCGGTGGAACGTGGACCTACCTCTAACCGGGCCAAATGGCACGATCATCGTGCGCACAGCCTGGATATTGAAGAATGAGACATCTGCACCTCGGATGGTGACCATCTCGTTCCCGCCCAAGGGAGAATGACATGCTAGAGCTGTACGACGTGGTCGAGCTTCGAGAAGCCATACCGTGGGAAGACCTGCCCGCCGGGGCAGTGGGAGCTATCGTCGATGTCTTCGACGGCCCCCCGCCTGTGTACGAAGTCGAGTTCACCGACACCGATGGCCGCACCGTCGCCATGGTCACGCTTCGGGCCGACCAGATAGTGCAGCGCAACGGCCACCGTTGATGAGTGGCGGACGGCGTAAGACGTCGTCTACCGTGCGCTGCCGGCGACGTCGAGTCTTGCCTGCCCGAACTGCGCGCAGCGGACCCTAAGGATGGTCTTCACCGCATAGCCTGCGCTCAATGCCAAGTGCGTCTTGCTCTGGTGTGACACCTGCACGGGTGGCATCCACATATGTCGGGCGCCTACTCCGGATGGAGTCACCGTCCAACAGATGGACCAGCCGCCCGAGGAACGCCACCCTCGCGTCCCTAACTACCGCCTGGTGACGTGAGGACGGAACGAGGACGGGGCCCGCAGCGACCTCGGCTAGAGCGGTTCGGCTGGTCAGCGGCCCAGGCGGCGGGAGCAGGCACCGTCATGGCCATCGCGGAGCAGGCAGCGCCGGCCGCCTGGCATTCGGAGGTCACAGAAGGCCCGGTGCCGGACGAGCTGGTGGTCCTCTTCGGAGACGGTGGTCTCCCCCGGGTCGATCATTGGCAGCACCAGCATCCACCGGCCGATGACCCGGGCCAGGCGCTGCGCGGCAGGCAGGTCGGGGGCGACGACGGGCAGGTGGACGACGTACCGCTGGCTCATCGCCCCTGGCCCCGCTCGTTGCGGGCGCGGGCCTGATCGGTCTGCCAACGACGCAGGCCGGCCTTGATCCGGGCGGTCTCGCGGCGGCTCTCGGCGAGCGCGGCGTGGACAGCGGCCATGTCGGCGGCGACCCGACCGAGGAAGGCGTACACGTCGTCGGGGTTCAGACCGCGACGTCCGAACCCGACCTGCGCGAAGCGGCGCTCACGCACCTGCCACGGCAACAGACTTGTATACGCGGCAGCGCGATAGGTCGCGCCGCCGCCGTTCGCGGATGATCCCTGGTTACGAGCGGTCATGTCCGTCCGCCTTCTTGGTCGTTTGCCCTGCCTCGGTCTGCCGCGTGCTGTAACCAGCCTGCGACATTCCGCAGCGGAAACGCAACGTTCTATACCGTGATTTCCCTGTTATGCATTGACTTTCTTTACTGAAACCCGTACGAGTTGCAGGAGTGGGTCACGCAGTGTTGCGTTTTGGAACCAGGGAGTGTGCGGATGCCCGAAGACGTTGGATCGACCGTGCCGCGTCGGCAACTCGGCCGGCTGCTGCGACAGTTCCGCAACGAGGCCGGCGTGACGCTCGACGCCGCCGCCGAGGCTCTCGAATACAGTCGGCAGAAGATTTGGCGCCTCGAATGCGGCCAGGGCTCGGTCCGGGTGCTCGACGTCAAGGCGATGTGCGAGCTGTACGGGGTGTCGCCCGAGATGACCGAGGCGATGCGCGGGCTGGCCGTCGAAACGAAGTCAAAGGGCTGGTGGCACGCGTACGGCGATGCGGTGCCGAGCTGGTTCGAGCTGTACGTGGGGCTTGAATCCGCCGCCGCCCACCTCCGCGAGTACGGCGAGAACCTCATCCCCGGGCTGCTGCAGACCCGGTCGTACGCATTGGGTTTGTTCCGACCCACAAGCCGGTTGAGCATCGAGGAGCGCGAGCGGGCGGTCGAGGTGCGACTGAAGCGTCAGAGTCTGCTCACTCGTCGGCTTCCACAGCCGCCACACCTGGACGCCATCCTCTCCGAAGCGGTGCTGCGTCGTGTTGTGGGCGGCCATACGGTGATGACTGGGCAGCTTGCTCGCCTGCTCGAAGCATTGGAGCTGCCGAACGTCTCGGTTCGCATAGCGCCACACGCGGCGGGGCCACATCCCGGTGCGGTCGCAGGCTCCTTTGTGCTTCTGGACTTCCCGGCCACGAAGGGCGGCCGGGCCGTCCCGGAACCGTCGGTCGTCTACAGCGAATCGCTGACCGGGGCACTCTACCTCGATAAGCCAGACGAGCTTCGGGCCTATGAAGACGTCTGGAGAGGTCTGGATGCCCTCGCCCTCGATCAGGCAGACTCAAGAGACATGATCAAGCGGATCGCTGGGGAGATGCGGCATGACTGACCTGACCGGCGCCGCCTGGCGCAAGAGCACCCGCAGCGGCGACAACGGCGGCAACTGCGTCGAGGTCGCCACCAACGTCCCCGGGATGGTCGCCGTGCGCGATTCCAAGGATGGTGACGGGCCAGCTCTTCGCTTCGAGCACCGCGCCTGGCTCACGTTCATAGCCGCCGCCAACTCGGTGGGCCTCGCCGACAAGTAAGAGCAGTCCAAAGGGCCCTCCCTGACGTCTGGGATGCTCCCATCCATGGATGACCTGACGGGCCGCGTACGGGCGTTTGCCGAAGAGCGAGACTGGCAGCAGTTCCACACGCCCAAGAACCTGGCCATGGCTCTCGCCGGTGAGGTCGGTGAACTGATCGCCGAGTTCCAGTGGCTCACACCTGAGCAGGCCGCAGCCGTCATGGCCGATCGAGAGGCCGGCGACCGGGTCAAGGCCGAGATGGGCGACGTGATGATCTACCTGACCCGGCTCGCCGATGTCCTCGGCATCGACCTGGTCGAGGCGGCGTCGACCAAACTGGAGGAGGTGGCTCGTCGCTACCCGGTCGACAAGGCTCGCGGGTCGGCGGCGAAGCGGTAGCCACTGGCAGCGTCACCATGGCGCTGAGGTCGCCGCTCGCCACCCTGCCGCCGACTCGCCGGGGACGTCTGGGCGAGCAGGTCAGCGGGACAGGCCCGGTGGCCTATGGTGAGAAATCGGACTGCCGGTGGGTGGTGTGCGGTCCGTGCTGTGGGATTCATGCTGTTCAGCCGGAGGGTGGACCGATGACCAAGAGCGCCCGCGGCGTCGACGACTGTTGAGATGGACTGGGCCGGATGGGCGTTGTTCGGGTTGGTCGCCACCGCGGCGCTCACTGCGGCGATGATCACCGCCCAACTGGCCGGTCTCACCCGGCTCGACATCCCTTTGGTGCTCGGGACCTTCGTCACCGCGGACCCCGACCGGGCCCGGGTCGTCGGGTTCTTCCTTCACCTTGGCGCCGGTCAGGGTTTCGCCCTGGGGTACGCGGCCACGTTCGCGCTGTTGCACCGCGCGGACTGGTGGATCGGGGCGCTGTTCGGGATCGTGCACGTCGGGATCGCACTGACGGTGATTCTGCCGCTGCTTCCCGGTGTCCATCCGCGCATGGCCTCGCAGCGGGCGGGACCGGCCAGCACGGCGGTGTTGGAGCCGCCGGGCCTGTTCGCCGTCAACTACGGCATCCAGACCCCGCTGGTCACGGCTGTCGTCCACGTCGTCTACGGGGTGTGTCTCGGGCTGCTCCTGCAAGCCAGGTGACCCGCTTGTCCCCGGCACGGCGCGTCGAGGAGCGATCTCCATGACCGGTGTGCCACCGATAAGCGACTACGGCCTGCTGGGCGACACCCGTACCGCCGCCCTGGTCGCGAGTGACGGCGCGATGGACTGGCTCTGCGTACCCCGCTTCGACGGCGATCCCCTGTTCGGCCGGCTGGTCGGGGGCCCGGACGCCGGGACGTTCCGGGTCGGCCCGGCCGGGCCGGCCACCGTCGTCGAGCGGCGGTACCGGCAGCACAGCGCAACCCTGGAGACCACCTGGGCGGTGGGCGGCGGCCGGCTCCGCCTCACCGAGGCGATGGTGGCCGAGGTCAGCGGTCGCCTGCTGCCCACGACACTGATCGTGCGACGGCTGTCTGCCGAGGAGGCTGCGGTCGACGCGGTGGTGGAGTTCGATCCCCGCCTGGGCGCACGGCACCGCCGGCCCCGAGCACAGCACCGGCGCCAGGGGCTCGTCTGTGAGTGGGGGGCGCTCGCGGTCGCGTTGCACAGCACGCCCACGCTCAGCATCGCCCCGGGTCGGCCCACCTCGGTCACGGTCCGGCCGGGACATCCGGTCACAGTCGTCCTGGCCGTGGCCCACCGCGAACCGGTGATCCACGTCGAGCCGACGGCCGCCTGGGACCTGCTCGTCGAGGACGAGGCCCGCTGGCGGGCCTGGGCTGCGGAGATCGACGAGCGGTTGCCGTTCCGGGAACACGTCGTGCGCAGTCTGCTCACCTTGCGGCTGCTGACCTACTCGCCGTCGGGAGCGCCGGTGGCCGCACCCACCACCTCACTGCCCGAAGATCCCGGCGGTGTACGGAACTGGGACTACCGCTATGTCTGGCCCCGTGACGCGAGCATCGGCGTCAGCGCCTTCCTCAGCGTCGGCAAGACCGACGAGGCACGCGGTTTCCTCGCGTGGCTGCTGCACGCCAGCCGACTGCAACGGCCACGCCTGCCGGCGCTGCTCACCCTGCACGGCCGGCACGTGCCAGCGGAGCGGGAGTTGCCCGGTTGGCCCGGCTACCTCGACAGCAGGCCGGTACGGGTGGGCAACGGTGCCGCCGGTCAGCACCAGCTCGACGGCTATGGCTGGGTGATCGACGCCGCCTGGGCGTTCGCCCAGGCCGGACACCGCCTCCCCGCCGAGACGTGGCGGGCGGTGCGCGGTTTCGCGGACGTGGTCGCCGGTTGTTGGCAGCAGCCCGATGCCGGTATCTGGGAGGTACGGGAGCCCGCCCAACACGTCCACTCCACGCTCATGGGGTGGCTCGCCCTGGACCGTGCGCTGGCCATCGCCGACACGCATCCCCTGTCGAAGGCTCAACGTCGACGCTGGCAGAGCGAACGTGATGCCATCGCCGCCGACGTCCGGACGCGCGGCTTCGACCCGACGGCGGCCAGCTACGTCCGCAGCTACGGCTCCCCGGACCTCGACGCGGCCCTGCTCGTCCTGCCGCTGCTGGGCATGGATGAGGCCGAGTCAACCCGGGTACGGGGCACCATCGACGCCATCCGGGACCGGCTGTCGGCCGGCGGTCCACTGCTCTACCGCTACCCGCCCGGACGTGACGGCCTCCCCGGCACCGAGGGCGCGTTCCTGCCCTGCTCGTTCTGGCTCGTGCAGGCCCTTGCCCGCACCGGGCGTCGCGGCGAGGCCGTCGAGCTGTTCCAGGCCATGGTCGACTACGCCAGCCCGCTCGGCCTCTACCCCGAAGAGGTGGACCCCGCGACGGGCGCCCACCTCGGCAACTACCCCCAGACGCTGACCCACGCGGCGCTCATCCAGGCCGCACTCGCCATCCGGGACGCCCCTACGCGGGTAGGGTTCCGATCATGACGATTCCCCATCTTGCGGCGGCCGACGGCACCACTCTGCCGGCGGTCGGGCTCGGCACGTACAAGCTGAACGGCTCGGCGGGCGTCGACGCCATCGGGCAGGCGATCCGGGCGGGCTATCGGTTGATCGACTCGGCGGTCAACTACGAGAACGAGGGCGCTGTCGGTCGGGCCGCGCGGTCCGCCGGCAACGTACGGGACGAGTTGATCGTCACCTCGAAGCTGCCGGGGCGGCACCACCGCTACGACGAGGCGCTGACCACCATCGAGGAGAGCGTGTTCCGCACCGGCCTCGACCGGATCGACCTGTATCTGATCCACTGGCCGAACCCGAAGGAAGACCGGTACGTGCAGGCG
This sequence comes from Micromonospora sp. NPDC003944, assembly GCF_053605225.1. Classification (NCBI taxonomy): domain Bacteria; kingdom Bacillati; phylum Actinomycetota; class Actinomycetes; order Micromonosporales; family Micromonosporaceae; genus Micromonospora; species Micromonospora sp. NPDC003944. The sequence continues at coordinate 54,576 of NZ_JBSGIV010000021.1, read as the reverse complement.
TGGCGGGCGCTGATCGAGGCGCGCGAGCGTGGGCTGGTGCGGCACATCGGGCTCTCCAACTTCCTGCCCGAGCACATCGAGCGGCTGGTGGCCGAGACCGGGGTCGCCCCGGTGGTCAACCAGATCGAGGTGCACCCGTACTTTCCGCAGCAGGAGGCGATCGACTACCACCGGGAGCACGGCATCCTGGTGCAGGGGTGGAGCCCGCTCGGCCACGGCAACGACCTCCAGCAGCACCCCGTCATCGTGCAGATCGCGACAGCGCACGGCGTCAGCCCGGCGCAGACGATCCTCGCCTGGCACGTGGCCCGTCAGGTGATTCCGCTGCCCAAGGCCGCGTCCCCGCAGCGGCAGGTGGAGAACCTGGACGTCTTCGGCATCAGGCTCACCGACGCGCAGGTCGAGGCCATCACCGCGCTGGGCCGCCCGGACGGGCGGCTCTCGGACCAGGACCCGGCGGTGTACGAGGAGTTCTGACCGACCCGACCCGCAGAACTGTCGGCGGGTCGGGAGAGCATGGGGCGTGCTCGACGGACTCGACGACATCGACTGGGCGCGGCTGGGCCACGCGTACGGCGCGGCCGACGACGTGCCCGGCCAACTGCGCGCCCTGCTCTCCCCGACCCGGCCACCCGCGACGAGGCCCTGGGTGACCTCTACACAAACGTCTTCCACCAGGGCAACCGGTTCGAGGCGAGCGCGTACGCGGTGCCGTTCCTGCTGGAACTGCTCGGCGATCCGGCCACCCCGGATCCGGCGGCGGTGCTCGGGCTGCTGAGCGTTCTTGCCGTCGGGTACGACGAGGGTTTCCTGCCGGACGGCTTCCCGGTGACCGAGTACCGCCGGACCGCCGAGGGCGGGCGTGAGCTGCTCGCCGCCAAGCCGCCACCGTGGACCGGCACCGACGAGTCGAAGAAGGAGTACGTCGAGTACACCTATGTCGAGTCGCTGTCCGAGGCGGATCAGGGTCGGCTGTGGGCGTACGTCGAGGTGGCGACCTACGACGCGGTGCGCGCCGGGGTTCCGGTGTTCCGCACCCTGCTGACGCACGCGGACCCGGGTGTGCGGACGGTCGCGGCGTACGCCCTCGCCTGGTTTCCGGAACGCGGGCCTGGCTCTGCGGCAACTCGGTCCGCAGCACGAGGACCGCGCCTTCGACGCGCTGCTGGGCCGGCTGCCCACGGTCAGCGGCGAGCGGTCGTTGACCACGCTGGGTGCGGCGCTGCGCCTCGCGTTCCCGGACGGTCCGGCAGCCGCCGGTACGCCGGTCGCGGCGTTGCCGCCTCGGCAGCGACGGCTCGCCGAGGTGCTGGGCCTGTCGACCGAGCCGTGGCTGATCGACGGGCAGGAGTTCGGCAACGTGTCCATGCTCGTCGCAGAGTTCGGCCTGCCGCGAAGCCGCGAGGCGATGCTTGCGTACCTTCGTCACGGAGCGTGACATCCGGACGAGCGGATAGGGCGGCGAGCGTTATGACTCAGAGGCATATTTATACCTGTGAGTCATAACGCTCAACGAGGTGTCCGCCTCCGACCGGCAATCGTCAGGGTGGCCCACAGCGGGACCGGCCGACGGCGGGAGGTGGGGGCGTCACCCGGGCCGGCAACGGGCCCGGGTGACGCCGTGGCTCAGACGAGCCCGCCGAGGGCCGGGTCGCTGATGCTCTCCTTGCCGTTCTCGACATGACCCGCGCAGCGGTACGCGAAGTCGGCGTCACCGGCAACGCTGACCGTCAGGTCGTACCAGCCGTGGGTGCGGGCCAGCGCCCACGTGGCGTGCTCGGTCACGCCGGGCCGCACCGACAGCGTGACCGGACGCCCGTGGTACCCGTCTCGGACGGTCACCTCGACCCGCTTCGACCCGCGGTTGGTGAGCGTGAGGGCGAGCTTGTCGTCCCGCTCACCGTAGGTGGGGGTGACGTCGAGGTGGGACCGACCATCGGTGAACCGGCGGAAGAACCCGTTCGGCCCGTGCACCGACAGGTCGTACCCGGAGGTGGCCGGCCAGGTGTCGCTCAGGTGCTTGCCCGGCTCGACGGTGTAGGTGCGCGGGGCGTCGGCGCTGCCCGCCTGACGGACCTGGAAGACCGCAGCGACCCCGCCGGAGTTGCGGAAGTCGATTCGGAACGCGTCGCCGCCGAGGTGCCCGTCGGCGTGCAGGGTGTACGGAATCGGCCGTGCCGGGCGTACCCCGTGCTCCTGCTTGGGTAGCCGCTGGTCCGCCGGCGGGACCGGCACCTCGTCGGGGTGCCGGACCAGGTCCTCGGGCTTGAAGTCGTCGGTGTCGGGCAACCGGACGTCGCGCGAGCGGTTCGGGTGCCGGAAGTCGAACGCCGTGGTCAGGTCGCCGACGACGGCGCGTCGCCACGGGGTGATGTTCTTCTCGATGAGGTCCGGCCGGCCGTGCCCGAACCGCGCCTCCAGGAACTTGATCAGTGAGGTGTGGTCGAAGACCTGCGAGTTCACGTAGCCGCCGCGCGTCCACGGCGAGACGATGACCATCGGCACCCGGATGCCGAGGCCGTACGGCCCGGCCGGGTGGTCGGCGTCGCCGGGGAAGATCTCGTTGGTGGTGGGCACGGTCGACTGCCCGTGCTCGCGGCCCTGCGGGGGCGTCGGCGGGACCACGTGGTCGAAGAAGCCGCCCTCCTCGTCGTACGTGATGAAGAGCGCCATCTTGCTCCACACCTCGGGGTTCGACGCGAGGATGTCGATGACCTGGGAGATGTACCAGGCGCCGAACGCCGGCCCCCAGTTCGGGTGCTCCGTGTACGCCTCGGGGGCGGTGATCCAGGAGACCTCCGGCAGGCGCCCCGCCTCGACGTCGGCGCGGAAGTCGGCAAGCAGAGCCTCCGGGTCGCGGCCCTGGGTGCGGATCTCGGTGCCGGTCTTGGCCCGGTCGGCAAGCGGCGTTCCGGGCTGCGCGTTCTGGTACGTGTGGAAGTAGAGCAGCGAGTTGTCGCCGTAGTTGCCGATGTACGGGTCGTTCGTCCAACCCCAGGACCCGGCGGCGTTGAGGCCGGTGCCGACGTCCTGGTAGATCTTCCAGGAGATGCCGTTGCGCTCCAACCGCTCCGGATAGGTGGACCAGTCGTAGCCGGCCTCGGCGTTGGTGATGACCGGGCCGCCGTCCTTGCCGTCGTTGCCGACCCAGCCGCTCCACATGTGGTAGCGGTTCGGGTCGGTCGGGCCCATCAGCGAGCAGTGGTAGCTGTCGCAGACGGTGAAGGCGTCGGCAAGCGCGTAGTGGTAGGGCAGGTCCTGGCGGGTGTGGTAGGTCATCGCCGTGACGCCCTTGTTCGGCACCCACCTGTCGAACCGGCCGTCGTTCCAGGCGGCGTGCCCGTCGTTCCAGCCGTGCGGCGGGTCCGGCAGGAACGTCTGGCCGAGGTCCTTCACCTCGGGGCGGAACGGCAGCAGCTCGTCGGCGCCGTTGGGTTGGTGCCACACGTCCTTGCCCGACGGCAGTGTCGCCGGATGGGGGTCACCGAAGCCGCGTACGCCGCGCATGGTGCCGAAGTAGTGGTCGAAGGAGCGGTTCTCCTGCATGAGGATGATGACGTGTTCGACGTCCTTGATCGTGCCGGTCCGGTTGTTCGCCGGGATGGCGAGCGCCTTGCTGAGGTCCGACGGGAGCGCCGCGCCGATCGCGGGGACCCCCATCGCCTTGAGGAACGTACGCCGATCCACAGTGCCCATAACTCCGCCTTTGTGCGATCTGGTCGAGAAACTGGCGACCGGACGCTACCGACGACGGGTTGACGGCAGATGACCGAAGTGCGTTGGTTCCGCGACCACTCGATGCCTGCTCGGGCTCATGCCGTGCACGCGTTTGAAGGCCGCGCTGAAGCCGAACGCATCCGCGTACCCGAGGTGACGCGCCACGGCGGCGACCGTCGCGGTCGACTCGGCGAGCATGTCGGCGGCCAGGGTCATGCGCCAGTCGGTCAGGTAGGTGAGCGGCGGTTCGCCCACCAGCGCGGTGAACCGCTTGGCCAGCGTGGACCGGGACACCCCGGCCTGCGCCGCCAGGCTGGCCAGGGTCCACGGTCGGCCCGGCGTGTCGTGCATGGCACGCAGCACCGGGCCGACCGTGTCGTCGCTCAGCGCGCGGTACCAGCCGGGGGCCTCGGCCTCCGGCTGGTCGAACCAGTCCCGCACCGTACACACCAACAACCAGTCCAGCAGGCGGTCCAGCACGACCTGCCGTCCGGGCCGACAGGCGTCGAGTTGGGCGTCCAGGTAGTCGCGCAGCGCCGCGCAGTCGTGGTCGTCCGGCACCACGAGCACCGGCGGCAGCGCGCCCAGCAGCCGCTGGGGCACCCGACCACGGACGTGGTACACCCCGACCAGCAGCACGAGGCGGTCGGTGTCGTCCGCACCCGCCGGGTCGACCACCCCGGTCCGGCCGCGCCGGACGTCCCGCAGTTCCCCGGGCTCGAAGCTCGACCGGGGTTCGGCGGAGAAGACGAACGGCGCCGGCCCGCGTACGGCGGCCGCCTCGCCAACCCGGACCAGGCGAGGCTTGTCGCTGTCCGGATGGGAGATCCAGCCCTCGCCCCGCATCGGGACGCAGAGCGTCAGCGGGGCGCCGTCGGTGAACCGCAGCGCCCACGGCGGCGTCAGCACCGACCGGCCGAAGGCCGCGCCGTCGGCGTGTACGCCGCGCAGCAGATTGTCGAACGGGTCCATGAACCGACGATAGAACGGTGAGCATCGACCTCGGACGATCGGACATGCCCGGCGTACGACAGCACATGTCCCGCCCACGGCAAGGCGCGTTGACTCGTGGTCATGACGACGGACGCACCTTCGACACTCGTGATGGCCGGGACCGGCAAGACCGGACGCCGGCTGGTCCAGACGCTGCGGGCGGCGGGTCACCACGCCAGGGCTGCCTCTCGCTCCGGTGAGGTGCGGTTCGACTGGTCGCGGCGCGACACCTGGCGACCGGCCCTGACGGGTGCCGCGGCGGTCTACCTACTGGCGCCGGAGGACCCCACGCTGGCCACCGACTTCGTGACGCAGGCCGTCGACTCCGGTGTCGGGCGGATCGTGGCGCTCTCCGGGCGTGGGATCGACCGGGTCGTCGACTTCTCCCCCAGCATGGTCGCCGCCGAGGAGGCGGTGCGGAAGTCCGGCGTCGAGTGGACGATCATCAGGCCGAACAACTTCAGTCAGAACTTCAGCGAGGACCTGTTTCGCCAACCACTGCTCGACGGTCGGCTGGCCCTGCCGATGGGCGCCACTCCGGAGCCGTTCGTCGACGCCCAGGACGTCGCCGATGTGGCAGCGACCCTGTTGACCTCGCCCGGTCACCACGAACAGGTGTACGACCTGTCCGGGCCTCACGCTCTGACGTTCGCCGCGGCGGTGGCGACGATCGCCCGGGTGACCGGCCGCTCGATCCGCTACGTGGAGCTCACCCCGGAGCAGTACCACGCCGAACTGCTCGCCGAGGGGTATCCGGCAGAGGCGGCCACGGCGCTGAACGCCCTGTTCGCCGGGATGCGGGCGGGCCACCTCGCGGAGCCGGCCGACGGGGTGCGTCGGGTTCTCGGGCGGGACCCGCTCGACTTCGACAGCTACGCCGCCCAGGCTGCGTCGTCCGGCGCGTGGTCGTAGTCCCCCCGGCGCGCGGTCGCGGCTCCGCGCGGTGTGAGAGCGGCGTAACAGGTGATCCGCCCGCATACTGCGCGTATCCCGACGTACCGTGAGATCGTGCCGACGAGAGAGACACTCACCAAGGCTGAGCTCGCCGAACTTCGCCGCTCCGCGCTCGGGACGGCCAATCCGCTCGGTGTCGCCGCCGACCTCGCGGAGGCCGTCGAGCAGGGCCGGCTGGAGGACCCGGACGATGCCGGGGACGCGCTGACCCTGGCCGCCGAGATCGCAGAGGTCCGGTCCCGGCCCGAGGCCGCGCTGCGGTACGCGGAGCAGGCCCTGGCGGCGTACCCGTCCGGCGACGATCCTCGGGCCGGGTTCGCCCGCGCGCTGCGGGCCCGCACGCTGTTCCGGGCCGGGGACCGCGACGACGAGGCGATGGCGGAGTTGACCGCGCTGCGCCCGTTGCTGCTCGTACAGCCCGACGCCCCCGCCTATGTGAGTGCCGCGCTGGACGTCGGTGGACGTTCGGCGGTCGCCGAGACGTGGCTGAGCGAGGCGGTCGACAGGCTGCTCAAAGAGCACGCGACCGCCGCGTCCGGGCCGGCCAGCACCGCGATCGACCCGGTGGTCGACCTCGGTCCGCCGGACGCGCCAGGTGTCGCCTTCTTCCTGTTGCAACAGCGGCATCGGGTACGACGGAACCTGAACCTGCCGCACGACCGGCAGGACGACCTGGCGGACCGGCTGGAGACCCAGCTCGTGCGGCGGGCCGGGGAGCGCAGGGACGCCGAGTCGGATCTGCTCTTCTGGCCACGGGCCGAGTTCGATCGCCTGCTCGCCGAGCATCCCGCCCTCACCGAGGTGTACGGGCCGGATTGGGACGCGCACCGGGGCCGACTGGAGACGGAGCTGGTTCGGCTCAGGGGCGCCGGTCAGGCCGGGTTGGGCGTGTTCGGCGCGACGGTCGCCGGGCTGACCGCGTTCGCCGGTCGACGTGGCGGCGACCCGGCCGACACCGGCGTTCGCGCGGGGTACGCGGCCGAGGTGTCGGCGCGGCCCAGCGCGCGCATCCCGTGGCCACCGGAGCGCAACGACGCCTGCTGGTGCGGCTCGGGCCTCAAGTACAAGAAGGACTGTCTGCCGCGCTCCCGGTAGCGGGGTGGCCCGCCGAGGATCCGCGCCCGGCCGGGCGGCCCTTCGGCCGCACGCACCCCTGGCGCGATCGGAAAGCACTGACGGCGGGGATGACATGATCGGCCTCGCCCGATAGCGTCGGTGCCCCGACGGAACCGTCGTCTGCCGCGCGCCAGAGGAGCCGCCCGATGTTCGAGGAGTTCATGGGCATCCCCGCCCACCCTCTGCTGCTGCACGCCGCGGTCGTGTTCGTGCCGCTGCTGGCCCTGCTGGCGGTCGGGTACGCGATCGTCGCGCCGATCCGGCCGCACACCCGCTGGGTGCTGGGGCTGCTCGCGGTGGGCGCGCCGGTCGCCGCTCTGCTGACCAAGCTATCCGGTGACGCCTTCCTCGAACGCATGCAGTCGGCGAACCGGGTCACCCCCGAGTTTCTCCCGAAGCTGCAGACGCATCAGGAGTTCGGTAACAACACGCTCTACGCGACGATCGGGTTGGGGGTCGTGGCGCTGGCACTTGTCTGGTTCGTCCCGCCGAAAGCCACCGACGCCGACACGGACCGACGGCCCGGCCGACCACTGACCCTGGCGTTGCAGGTGTTGTCGGTGGTGGCTGCCGGCGTCGCTGTCTATTACGTGTTCCGCACCGGCGACTCGGGGGCGAAGGCGGTCTGGGAGGGCCAGTGACGGTGGCCGTTCATCGGCGGCCGACCCGGTCGACGCCCCTGTGCACCTCGACGGCCAGGAACTCGTCGACGCTGATCGCGGTCGGAACGGTTACCGGCTGCTTCGCTGTGGCCATGACGCGATGCTGTCACCTACCTACGACGAGAACCGCCGCAGCCGTCAGGCAACCTCGTCGCGTGTCCGCCACGAGAGCGCCACGAGCCAACCCGAGATGAGCACCGCTCCGACGGCGAAGCGGATGCTCGCACTCCCCTCGCTCCAGGGCAGAGCGGTGAGGACGAACGCGGCGGCAGCGCTGGCGGCGCTGTAGAGCGCCCAGGTCCGTTCCCCCTCGCCGGCGAACCGTCGAGCGACAAGCAGGCCGGCCGCGATCAGCGACAGGAACGCGGCCGCGCCGCACACGGTATGCAGGACGTTGCCCACGCTGACCTGCTCGGGCAGGCCCTCCGGGGCACCTGCTGGCCAAGCGAGCCCGGGATCGGGGACGAAGATCCCGCCGCCGACCATCGCCACCCCGTACACGCCGACCAACACCGGGACCACCGTTCCGGCCCGGCCCGGTCGCAGCGCCTGCCACAGGCCCAGTGCGAAGGCGACGGCCAGCACGCCGGTGCCCACGAACGCGGTGACCTGCAACCAGCCGAGGTCACCGAGGGTGAGTGAGCTGACCGCGTGCCTGCGCAGGTCGAATCCGGATCGGGTGAACGCCTGTCCGAAGGACACAGCAGGGAAGAGCAGGCCGGCGGCCGTGCCACAGCCCAGCAGGAAACGGGGTCGGTTCGGCCGTGTGTCGGCAACGGACGTCATGGGTGTGCCTCTCGTTGTCAGCGTCGCGGGTCACCGTCACGACGAACGAGAGGGGGTCGGATCGACACCGCGACGCCTGACGATGGTGCGACCCGGCCGGAGCCGGGCCGCACCACCGCATCGATCGTCAGCCGGCGTGGTACGCCCGGATGATCGTCTGGTCGATCCCGCTACCGCCGTTGGCGGTGGCCTTCACCCGCAACGACACGGACTGCCCGGCGGTGGCCACCGGAAGCGCGACCCGGTAGGTGTCGCCGCTCCCGGTGACCCGGGCCGACGTCCAGGTGGCACCGTCGTCGGTCGAGGTCCAGACCTGGAACGACGTCACCTTCTGCGTCTTCGTACCGTGCGCCTGCCGGACGGCCAACTCGGCCGTTCCGTCGACCGGGTGGTTGTCGTGGTCCATCGGCAGGGCGTAGTCGACCGCGAGCAGCGGCAGCGGCACGCTCCCGGTCCCGTCGGGGCCGGCGGACCGGAACGTCCACGAGGTGTTGACCTTGGTCGAGATCGGCAGGATCAGACTCGTGTCGACGTCGAGGGTCACCCGGTAGTCGGCCATCGACTGCGGGACGGTGAAGTCGGCGATCGGCCGGTCGCTCTGCTCGACGAGCGTGCCGTTGCGGTACAGCGACAGCTTGCGCTTAACCCCGATCGCCTCGCCCTGAAGGCAGTCGGCCCGCTGGTGCTGGTCGGTGAGCGTCACCATGTCCAGGTGCAGGTTGCCCCGGGTCCGTGACGGCGCGGTGGCGCAGCTCCAGTCCGCGCCGGCGGGGTCGTCGTACCAGTCGGAGTGCAGCGGCTGCCGCGCCCAGACCTTGGACTGCCGGCTGCCCGGCAGGTACCGGCGCGGCGCCTCCATGGCCGCCAGCCCGCCGTAGACGCCCTCGTCGGCCCAGACGATCTCCGGCGAGAGGTACGACGTCCGGCTCGGCGGCATGACGCCCTCGTAGGTCTGGGTCACCGGCACCCCGTCAGGCGTGGAGCCCGTGCGGACCAGCAGGGTGTACATCTCCGGTGAGTCGGTCTGGTGGAACCGCTCGTCGATGCGGGCCAGCCGGGCCTGCTCCGCCCTGGTCACCCGGAACGACGGGTCGGCCGGCACGCCGCCCGCGTACTCGTGCACGATGTTGTAGCGGTACGGCTTGTCGGTGCCGGCCGGCGAGTCCATGTTGACGGCCGCCCAGGTGCGCCGCGATCCGATGGTGGGCTTCGGGACTGCCACGCTGCGGACCGCCGTGGCCACCCCGAACCCGCTGATCTGGTGCCACCACGGCAGGCCGTTCACCGCGGTCTGGAAGGTGGTGACGTCGGTCCGGGTGGTCTTGGTGGCCGCCCCGTCGACGGTCGCCGTGACCGGCCGGGCCTGCGCCGGGTCGAGGGTCACGCTCCGGGCGGCGCGTACGTCCAGGTCACCCGCCGCGGTGAGGGTGATCTCCTGCACGTCGCTGTCGACGTAGTAGGCGACAGACGCGCCGAGCACCGAGTACCGGCCTGCCGGCACCCGCAGGGTGAAGGTCTCCCCGGGCGTGCCGCCGCCCCCACCGTAGAACAGCAGGGGGTCGGTGAGGTTGGCGACCATGAGGTTGATCCAGGTATCCGCACCGTCCCGCAGGCCGGGCATCGGCTTGGTGTGGATCGTCAGGTCGTAGCTAGGCGGCTCGACGTAGAAACTCACCGGCGTGGTCACGACCGGCTTGCGGCCGCTGCTGGCGGTGACGGTGGCCAGGTAGAGGCCCGGGCGGCTGCCCAGCGCCGCGCGGTTGATCCGCAGGGTCGCCGCCCCGGTGACGCCCCGCTTGAGCGTCAGCCGGCTCGTCGACAGCGACGCCGCGCCGCGCGGTACCGGCTGGCCGTCGTGGTTCACGATCGACACGTCGAGGTCGAGGACCGACGTGGCCGGGGTGGATCCGCCGGTCCAGCTCAGCGTCGTCTCGCTGGTCCCGGACTGCGGGTACGCGAAGGTGCCGAGGTTGACCACCGGCTGGTCGCCGGTGGGGCTGCCGAGGGCGCGGGCCGCGTTGAGGCGGCCGGCTCCGATGGCGTACGGGTCGATGCCGGTCAGCGGGTCGGCCGCGCCGACCAGGGCGGCCTTGAGCCGCTCACCGGTCCAGTCCGGGTGGCGCTGGGCGAGCAGTGCGGCGGCGCCCGCCACGTGCGGGCTCGCCATCGAGGTGCCGCTGATGGCCTCGTAGTACCTGTCGATCGGGTCCTGCAGGTTGGTGCCGGCGGCCCGGGCCGCGACGATGTCGACGCCCGGCGCGACCACCTCCGGCTTGGCCACGTGGTTGTTGACGAGCGGTCCACGGCTGGAGAAGTCGGCGAGCTTGTCGTCGCGGTCGACGGCCCCGACGGTGAGCGCGGTGGCGGCCGACCCGGGCGAGGAGATCTGCGCGCCGCTGTTGCCGGCGGCGATGACGAACAGGGCGCCGGTGGACTTGCTCAGACCGTCGACGGCGAGCGAGAGCGGGTCGGTGCCGTCGTCCGGTGCGCTGCCACCGAGGCTCATGTTGATGACGTCGGCCCGGGTGGCGGCCCACTCCATGCCGGCGATGATGCCGGAGTCCTCGCCGGAGCCGCGGTCGTCGAGGACCTTGCCGATCACCAGCTTGGCGTCCGGTGCCACGCCGCGACGCTGACCGTGTGCGGCCGCGCCGGTGCCGGCGATCGTCGAGGCGACGTGCGTACCGTGGCCGTTGTGGTCGACGGCGTCACCACCCTCGACGGTGAAGTCGGCCCGCTCGGCGACCCGGCCGACCAGGTCCGGGTGGGTGAAGTCGGCGCCGGTGTCGAGCACCGCGACCCGGACGCCCTTGCCGGTGTAGCCGGCCTTCCAGGCGTCCGGCGCGGCGATCTGGCCGAGGTTGCGGTCCAGGCCGGCGGGCTTCGCGCCGGCCGGCAGGGCGGTGGCGCGGACCTTGCGGTCGAGCCAGACCTTCTTCGCGCCGGCGAGCAGCGAGTTGGTCGCGAGCTTCGCGGTGGCCGGGCTCTTCTTGGGTACGCGGCCGGCGACCGCACCGATGCTGGGCAGCGGCAGGACGTCACCGAGCGCGGCCACCCGGGCGGACGCGGTGGCGGGCTGCACGATCAGCGGCAGCTCGGCGGAGTTGTCGTCGTCGTAGCCGTCGGCGATCAGGGCGGTGACGTCGAACAGGTCGGGGTCGAGGACCGGGCCGACCTGGGACGCGACCCGGGCGGGGACGACGTGCAGGTGACCGTCGGGGCCGCAGCTCTGGTTGATCACCGCGTTCTCGTCGACCGGCCGGATCGTGGCCTGTGGGCAGCCCGATCCGGTGTTCCGTACGGTCACCACGTCCCCGGTCAGCAGGGTGACGGTGTGGGTCTTCCCGTCGGCCGAGGCGGCGGGTGCGCCGGTCCGACCGATGTCGCTGGTCGCGGCCGTGGCGACGCCGCCCGGTAGGGCGGTCAGTGTCGTGGCCGTGACGGCGACGGCTAAGAGCCACCGCGTTTTCCTGAGCATGTTGCTCCTCGTCTAATGTGGACGAAAGCGCCTCTTCGGGCGACCTCCGGCAAGATCATATGCAGGTGAACGATCTTCGGGGAGCCCTCGACGGAGAGGTTTTCACGCCCTTAACAGTGGGAGCACCCGCCGGCGAGCAGCTCGATCCCCCGTGCGGCGTCAACCCGTGCGCGGCCTGCCCCGCGACCTGCTCGGGAGTGCCGGAGAACGCGAACAGGTCGAGCAGGTCGTCGCCGATCAGCGCACACCCGAGGGGATCGACGGAACGCCGCCTCACACCTAGCATGACGACGAATGGATCTTCGAGATTGGCCCCTGCCGACCCCGGCAACCAGCCCAACCGAAGGGAGACGCGCATGCGTCGACCCCGTCATCTAGCGCTACTGAGCGTCGGCGTGTCCGGCGCACTGGTGCTCAGCGCAGCCCCCACCGCAACGGCTGCACCGCCCGCCGCCACCACGCCCACCGGCATCGTGGTCAGCGACGGCATGACCCAACCGGTGTTCTCGCTCGCCGACGCGATCGAGGAGCGGGTGTTCGTCCAGACCCCGGTGGACACCGACCACGACGGCCGGCCCGACCGGGTCGCGATCGACATCTCCCGACCCCGGGAGACCGCCACCACCGGCTTCAAGGTGCCGGTCATCTTCGAGCACAGCCCGTACCGCAAGGGCACCTGGGGTGACGTGCCGTACCCGAGCGTGCTCGTCGACGACCTGCCGCAGAACGGCCTGACCGACCGCACCGGACGTCGCGCGCTCGACGCGGGCGCGCAGCGGGCCCAGGCCAAGGCGAATCTGCCCGGCTCGCTCGACGACTACTACGTGCCCCGCGGGTACGCGGTGGTGCTCGGTCAGAGCGTCGGCACCGGCGACTCCGACGGCTGCCCGACGAGCGGCGACCAGGCCGAGACGCTCGGCACGAAGGCGGTCATCGACTGGCTCAACGGCCGGGCCAAGGGGTACGACGCCAACGGCGCCCCCGTCACCGCCGGCTGGAGCACCGGCGCGGTCGGCATGACCGGGGTCTCCTACAACGGCACGCTGCCCAACCAGGTGGCCACCACCGGCGTCAAGGGGCTCAAGACCATCGTCCCGGTCTCCGCGATCAGCAGCTGGTACGACTACTACCGGGCCAACGGTCTGGTGGTCGCGCCCGGAACGTTCCAGGGCGAGGACCTCGACATCCTTGCCCAGTACACCGCCGGGCAGGCCCGCGCCGAAGGGCAGTGCGCCGACGAACTCGCGGCGATCACCGCGAAGCAGGACCGGGTCACCGGCGACTACTCCACGTTCTGGCAGGACCGCGACTACCTCGACGCCCGCGACGTCAAGGCAAGCGTCTTCGTCGTACACGGCCTCAACGACTGGAACGTCAAGACCGAGCACTTCGCCGGCTGGTGGGACCAGCTCGCCAAGCGCGACGTGCCGCGCAAGATCTGGCTGCACCAGGGCGGGCACGGCGGCCCGGGCAGCAGCGCGTCGGTGACCCTGCCCAGCGGGCAGACGTGGACCTACAAGCAGACCGAGAACCGCTGGTTCGACTTCTGGCTGTGGAACGTCCGCAACGGCATCATGGACGAGCCGACCGCGGTGCTCCAGCGTGAGGACCGCGCCTACACCACCTACGCCAACTGGCCCGACCCGGCCGCACGGGAAGTCGGCCTGCGCTTCGCCGCCACCGACGCCACCGCGCCCGGCGCACTCACCACCGGCAAGCCGCCGAAGGCCCGTGTCGAGCAGAGCTTCGTCGACGAGGGCCGGACCATCCACCCGGACACCCTGGTGTCCAACCCGGACACCGCGAGCGCCAACCGACTCGCCTACCGCTCCCCCGAGCTGACGCAGAGCGTGCGCATCTCCGGGCGTCCCGAGATGCGACTGCGGATGGCGATCGACAACAAGCCGGACGCCAACCTCACCGCATACCTGGTCGACTACGGTCCGGTCGGGTCGACCGCCGCCCCGACAGTGGTCACGCGAGGTTGGATGGACCCGCAGAACCGCAAGAGCGCGGCCCGCACGTCGCCGGTGCGACAGGGCAAGCTGTACGACTACCGGTGGACGATGGAACCGAAGGACTACATCTTCCCGGCGGGCCACCGGATCGGCGTGGTCGTCTTCTCCAGCGACCAGGAGTACACCCTGCTGCCGTTGGGCGGCACGGAACTGCGGGTCGCACCGAACGACAGCGAACTGCGACTTCCGGTGGTCGGCGGTCGGGGCGTCCTCGGCTTCTGATTCCATCTCTGCGCTGCCGGGTGGGGCAGTCCGACACGTTCGGGCTGCCCCACCCGCACGTCGAGACCCGTCACGGTGCCGCCCAGCCCGCGCCCTTGCCGCGCCCTCCCGGCAAGGGCCCGCTCAACTCCGGTGAAGTTGCTGCCTCACGGCGTCCCGAGGCAGCAGTTTCGGGGACAGTGCGGCTTCGTCGAGCGGGTCGTTGCCCGCGCCCGTCTCCGGTCTCGGCTACGCGGTGGTGGCGGCGGGAGGTTTCCGCATGATCGTGCTCGATCCTTGTTGTAGTGGCCTCGTCCGCAGCCCGATGGCCCTATTCCCTGGATCGAGCACGATCATGGGTGCGGGCTGGGGACTCGTGCCCTGCCCGGGGCTCGCCCTGCCCTCTTGGCCGGGCCGGATTGGTGCAGGGCCGATTCGTGGGGCGCGACCAGCTGACACCCAGCGCCACGCCAGCACCACCCAGGCCAGCACGCCAGCACCACCAGGCCAGCACGCGCACACACCGAAGGGCCGGACCCACCATGGGGCCCGGCCCTTCGTCGTCATTTCCGCCAACTGCGGCACGTATTGACATTTGTCGACTTCAACGTGAGGCTGGAGCGGTGAGAGCGCTCTCTCGCACCGGCCGTTCAACCGGTCACCACCCAGTCTGGCCAGGGCACACCTCCGATGTCTTCGGCGGCGGCATTGGAGCTGTCCCTGACCCGTTCCCCCGACAGGAGTCACGAGATGGACAGGGCCGCACCCCTCTCCGGTATCCACCGCCGACTGCGCCTCGTCACGGCGATCGGCGCCCTGCTGGTGCTACTCGGCACGTATCTGGTGTCCACCACCAACCGGGCCGACGCCGCCCCCGGCGGAGCCGACTTCGGCACCAACGTCATCCGGGTCGCCGAGTTCCCCGCCGACTGCACCTACAGCCACCGGCTGCCGGACGACCCGATCATCTTCCCCGGCCTGCCCGGGGCCTCGCACATGCACAGCTTCTTCGGCAGCACGGTGACGAACGCCAAGACCACCCTGCCCGACCTGGTCAACTCACCCACCACCTGCAACCCGCGGGTTGACGTCTCGTCGTACTGGGTGCCGACCCTCTACCGGGACAACGTCGCGGTGGAGCCGGCGATCGCCACGTTCTACTACCTGGGCGAGGGCGTACGCTCCGATGTCGTCGCGAACACCCAGCCGTTCCCGCTGGGGCTGCGGCTCGTCGCCGGCAACGCGAAGGCCACCGGGCCGAACGACAGCATCGCCCGCTGGTCGTGCCTGCACGCCGGGCACGTGCCGCCGTCGAAGGACTTCGTCAACTGCCCGTCGGGCACGATGCTGGAGTCGTACCTGGACTTCCCGCAGTGCTGGAACGGCCGGGACCTCGACTCGGCGGACCACAAGAGCCACCTCGCGTACCCGGTGAACCAGGCCTGCCCGAGCACCCACCCGGTGCACGTGCCGAAGTTGCGCCAGGTGCTGCGATACCCGGTCAACGGCGACCCGTCGCACTTCCGGCTCGCCTCCGGGCCGGGCTACACGATGCACGGCGACTTCTTCAACGCCTGGCCGGTGGCGGAGCTGGCCCGCCGGGTCCAGGACTGCATCCGTCCGGTCATCAAGTGCGGTCACGACGGCCGACCGATCTGATCCGACAGACGCTCACCACGGCGGCGGGTCCGGCCACGCCGGGCCCGCCGCCCTGGGCGGGAAGGAAAAAACGGATGCGCCAGGTCACGGCGTCCACCCTGCTCGTCGCCGTGCTGCTCGTCGCCGGCTGCGGTGCCGGGCCACGGGACGCGGCCAGCACCGCCACGCCACCCGTGACCGCCGCACCGGCGACGACGGTGCCGACACCCACGGGTGCGGCGGGGTCGTTCAACCCCACCGACGTCGCCTGGCTACAGCTGACGGTGGCGATGACCGAACGCCTGCTGCCCGTACTCGATCTGGTGTCGGCGCGGACCACCGACCCGGCCTGGCGGCAGACGGCCGCCCGGGTCGCGACCGCCCGGCGTGCGGAGCTGGACCGCGCCCGGCGGCTCCTCGCCGACGCCGCCGCGCCGACGACGAATCCGCACGAGGGGCATGACATGCCGGGCATGGTCACCTCGGCGGAGATGACCGCGCTGCGGTCGGCCACCGGGGCGCCGTTCCTCCGTCTGCTCAGCGGGCACCTGCGGGCACACCTCACGCAGTCGGTCCGGGTGGCGACCTCGGAGCAGGAGAGCGGGGTCCAGCCGGCCACTGTCGCGCTGGCCGCGACCGTGGTCAAGAACGGCACCGCCGACCTCGCCGGACTCGACCACCTCGACGCCGCGTAGCCGCCCCCGCTCAGCGGGGTCCGGCAGAGCCGTTGACGTGGGAGAGCAGCCCGCGACGGTCAGGCGGCGTAGCGGGCGGCGAGGTCGACGACGCGTCGGGCGGCGGCCACCATCGCCCGGTCGGCGAACCGGCCGTCGGGCAGGACCACGGTGCCCGAGTCGCGCTGGTGCGCGTCCGCCACGGCGGCCAACAGCTCCGTGGCGCGGGCCACCTCCCGATCGGGTGGCCGGAACGCGTCGACGATCACCGGAAGCTGGCGCGGGTGGATCGCCGCCCGGCCGAGGAAGCCGAGCCGTCGACCCGCCGCGCAGGAGGCGGCCAGACCGGAAAGGTCGACGACGTCCGCGTACACCGACATGGCCGGCGGCGCCAGACCGGCCGCGCGGGCCGCGACCACCACGCGGCCGCGCGCCCAGAGCAGCCCGTCGTCGTCGCTCACCCCCAGATCCGAGCGCAGGTCGGCCTCGCCGAGCCCGATCGAGGCCACCGCCGCATGGGCAGAGGCGATGGGGTACGCGGCCTCCAGCCCGAGTGCCGACTCGATCAGCGGGTGCAGGGGTACGTCGACCCGGTCGGCGAGGGCCGCCACCGTCGCGGCCGACTCGACCTTCGGCAGCCGCAGCCCGGCCAACCCGGGCCGGCCGGTCACCGCCGCCAGGTCGGCGTCGAGGTCCGGGCCGGTCAGCTCGTTGACCCGGACCTGCACGGGCACCGGGTGCGCCTCGGCGAGGAACTCGGCGACAGCGTCCCGGGCGTACGCCTTGCGCCCGGCGACCACGGCGTCCTCCAGGTCGAGGATGACCGCGTCGGCCCCCGAGGCGACCGCCTTGGCGAACCGGTCCGGGCGGTCACCGGGCACGTAGAGCCAGCTCACCAGCATCAGAGCACCCCCCGTTCGCGCAGTGCGGCCAACTCCTCGGCGCTGAGGCCGAGCGCCCCGAAGACGGTGTCGGTGTCCTGGCCGTGTCGCCGGCCGGCGTGCCGGATCTCGCCCGGCGTCTCGGCGAGGCGGAACGGCACGTTCTGCATCCGTACCTCGCCCAACTCCTCGTCCGGCACGGTGCGTACCGTGCCCAGCGCCAAGTACTGCGGGTCGGCGAGGATGTCCCGCACGTCGTAGACGGGGGCGACCGCGGCCTGTGCCTCCTCGAACGCGGCCACCACCTCGTCGCGGTCCCGTTGCGCCACCCAGGCGCTGACCGCCGCGTCCAACTCGTTGGCGTGGGCGGCCCGACCGCTGCCGGTGCCGAACCACGGCTCGTCGACCAGTTCGGGCCGGCCGACCAGCCGCAGCACCCGTTCGGCGATGCTCTGGGCGCTCGTGGAGACCGCCACCCAGCGCCCGTCGGCACACCTGTAGGTGTTGCGTGGGGCGTTGTTGTTGGACCTGTTGCCCAGCCGGGGCTGGAGGTAGCCGAGCTGGTCGTACCAGGTGATCTGCGGCCCGAGCATCGCCATGATCGGCTCGATGATGGCGAGGTCGACGACCTGCCCGGTGCCGGTGACGTCGCGCGCCCGCAGGGCGAGCATCACCGCGTACGCGGCGGCGAGCGCGCTCACCGAGTCGGCCAGCCCGAACGGGGGCAGCGTGGGCGGGCCGTCCGGTTCCCCGGTGGCGGCGGCGAACCCGCTCATCGCCTCGGCGAGGGTGCCGAAGCCGGGCCGGCGGGCGTACGGGCCGACCTGCCCGAAACCACTGATCCGAGTGATCACCAGTCGGGGGTTGACCGCGTGCAGCTCGGCTGGGCCGAGCCCCCACCGCTCCAGGGTGCCGGGGCGGAAGTTCTCCACGAGCACGTCGGCGTCGGCGAGCAGTCGGCGCAGCAGTTCCGCGCCGTCCGGGTCGGAGAGGTTGAGGGTGACGGTGCGCTTGTTGCGGCCGAGCACCTTCCACCAGAGCCCCACGCCGTCGCGGGCCGGGCCGTGCCCCCGCGACGGGTCCGGCTTGGCCGGGTGCTCCACCTTGATCACGTCGGCGCCGAAGTCGGCGAGGAACGCCGCCGCGAGCGGCCCGGCGAAGAGGGTGGCCAGGTCGACGACCTTCACCCCGTCCAGTGGCGCGGTCACCGGGTCACCTCCGTCGCCTCCGGAAGGTCGGCCGCGCAGCGGAAACCGACCTGTTCGGAGCGGGCGAGGCCGGCGCCGGTGAGCAGCAGCTTCACCGAGACGTCGGCGGGTTGTGGGCCGCCGTCGAGGTACCAGTCGGAGCCCTCCGCGCGGTACTGGGCGCCGCCCTTGAGGATGGCGAAGCGGGTACGACCGTCGGAGTGTTCGCTCTCGGTCAGGTTCCACACCAGCGGTTCCCGTCGCACGAGCAGCCCCGCCTCGGCGGCGACCTGCCACTCGTCCTCGGTGGGCAGGCGCAGTCCGGCCCACACCGCGTACGCCCGCGCGTCGGCCAGCTCGACCCCGGTGACCGGAGCGTCGGCCGGACCGGAGCCGGCGGTGAACCGCTCCGGGCGCACCGGCGCGTAACCGATGGCGCGCAGGAACTCGGCGTACTCGCCGTGGGTGACCTCGTGCACGGCGATGGCGAACCGGTCGAGCCGCACACTGCGCCGCAGCGTGCCGGGGTGGTGCAGTCGGGGTGGCAGGGGCTTCCACTCGTCGACGTAGGGCGCCTCGCCGTACAGGCCGGTCTCCCGCACCCGGTGCCGGACGACGAGTTCCCGCCGGCCGCCCTCGACGGCGACCATGTCCGACGGCACGTGCAGGCGGGGCGCCCACGGCGTACGGGAGCGCACCGCCTCGCGGGCCGGGAAGGCCGGGTCGCCGGTCGGCGGCTCGTGTCGGTGCGCGGCGGCGACTCCACGTGCCACGGCGGCGATCGCGCCGGCCGGGAGTGGGCCGCCCACCGCGAGTCGACCGTCGGCGGTCTCGGTGACGGTCAGCTCGGCACCGGTGACCAGGTCGACGAAGTGCCGGCCGAGGCCCGGGTCGGTGACCAGCCACGGACCGTCGTGGTCCGCGCCCCGGTTCACCACCGTCCACAGTGGCTCGTCGTCGTGCGTCCAGCGGGACGCGTACACCGTGCCCTCGCCGGGGTGGTCGGCGAGCGGCACCCAGTCCTCGGCGCGCAACCACGCCGCGTGGCTGCTCTGCACCCGGCGCATGGCCCGCAGCACCGCGCGGTCCCGCTCGTTCCAGCCGACCCAGACACCGAAGACGCTCTCCCAGACCAGCACACCGACGCCGTTGAGCCAGGCGGAGTGCAGCTCGTCGAGGTGGTCGCGGTGCCAGCGCCGGGTGTGGTGCAGCACGTGGCGTCGCTCGAACCACTTCGCCCGCAGCACGCCGGGCACCTCGGAGTCGGCGAACCACTGCGCCCAGGACATCGCGTGGTCGGCGATGCGGGCCAGCGGGACCCTGCTCTCGCCCTCCAGGACCAGGCCGGGGCGCACCGCGTCCAGCGCGGCGCGCAGCTCCCCGGCGCCCTCCTTGAGGGTGTCCAGGAAGACCCCGTCGACGCCGAGCTTGCCCGCCAAGGTGGCGACCTCCTCGGCGTCGCTGCCCGATTCGCGCCGGGTGCCGGTGTCCCACGGGTTGTAGTCCACGAAGACCCGCACCCCGCGTTGCTGGAACGCGCGCACCACCTCGGGCAGCTCCGGCACGTCCCGGTACCAGTCGAACTGGTTGCGGTCGTCCAGGCCGATCACCGGGTACGCGTGCCAGAGCACCACCCCGTCGAAGCCGCCGAAGTCCCGCCCGGCCGCGTCGAGGAACTCGTCGACGGTGAAGACGCCGCGCTCGTGGTCGTAGAGCGTCTCGTCCCATAGCCAGGCCAGGCAGACGCTGAAGCAGTCGCCGGTGATCTCGTCGTAGTGCTCGCCGACGTAGCCGGTCCGCCCTCGGGCGTCGGCCCGCCACCTGGTGATCTGCTCCCGCCAGGCCGGCCAGTCCGCCGGGTCGGTCGGCGCGGCGAAGATCTTCGCCTCGTCCAGGGTGCTCAGGTCGGCGTGCCCGCCCAACGGCACCTCGGTCGGCCGGTCGATGGGGCGCGGGACATACGGGTTGAAGCTCACGGTGCACCTCGGTAGGTCGCTTCGTAGAGGGCGTCGATGGCCGGCCGCTCGGGCAGGGCGGTGGACGCTCCGGGCCGCTGGGCACAGGCCGCGCCGGCGGCGCAGGCCCAGCGCAGGCTGGCCGTGACGGTGTCCTTGTTGATGGCGCCACCCCGCTCGGCCCAGCCGACGGCGAGCGCGCCGGTGAACGCGTCACCGGCGGCGGTGGTGTCCACCGCGTCGATCTGCGGCGCCGGGACGGCGAGACGCAGGCCGTGCCGGTCGGCGTACGCGGCACCCCGCGCGCCGAGGGTCAGCACCACCCGGGGCACCAGCTTCAGCAGGGCGTCGAGCAGCACCTGAGGGTCGTCGGAGGTGACCTCGGCGACGACCGCCGCCTCGTGCTCGTTGACCACGAGCACGTCGACCAGATCGAGCAGTGCGCCGGGCAGCGCGGCGGCCGGCGCCGCGTTCAGCACCACAGTGGTGCCGTCGGCGCGGGCCCAGTCCGCCGCCTGGGTCACGGCGGCAAGCGGCACCTCCAGTTGCAGCAGCAGCACGTCCGCCGCCGCGATCGTCGCCCGGTCGTCCGCGTCCAGCTCGGTAAGTGTGCCGTTGGCGCCGGGCGCGACCACGATGAAGTTCTCCGCGTCCCGGTCGACGGCGATCAGCGCGACACCGGAGGGGCCGGCGACGGTGCGCAGCCCCCGGACGTCCACGCCGGCGTCGGCGAGACTCGCACGCATCCGGGCACCGAACTCGTCGTCGCCGACCGCGCCCACGAAGTCGCAGGTCGCGCCGGCTCGGGCGGCGGCGACGGCCTGGTTGGCGCCCTTGCCGCCGGGCACGGTCCGGAAGGTCCCGCCGAGCACCGTCTCACCGGGGCGGGGCAGCCGCGACGCCGAGACCACCAGGTCCAGGTTGCTGCTGCCCACCACCGCCACCCGGGCGCTCATGCCGCGCTCCCTTCCGTCGCCGGTCGCACCAGCGCGAGGGTCCGCCCGGCCAGCTCGTCGAAACCGATCCCGTCGAAGCCGCCGATGCTGCTGGCCAGCCGGTTGCGCAGCGGGTCGACCCAGCGGGCCGGGAGGGCACCCGCCCCGGCCAGTGCGCCGGTGACCGCGCCGACAGTCGCGCCGGTCGAGTCGGTGTCCCAACCGCCGCTGACCACGGCGGTGATCGACCGTTCCAGGTCCCCCCGGCCGTACGCCAGGGCCGCGGCCACCAGCGCCGCGTTGTTGCGGACGTGCACCCAGTGCAGGTGGCCGTGCCGTGCGTACAGCTCGTCGACCACGCTCTCCCAGTCGTCGGTCCCCGCACCGAGGGCGCGGGCCTCCCGGACGGTGGCGGCGAAGCGGCTACCCGGCGGCAGCACCGCCTCGGCGGCGTCAAGCACCTCGTCGACAGTGCCCGCGACGGGAGCGGCGGCGGAGAGGGCCGCCGCCCAGATCGCGCCGTGCACCCCGCCCCGGACGTGGCTCACCGTCGCGTCCCGCACCGCCAGCTCGGCGGCCCGGTCCGGCCGGCCGGGGTTGACCCAGCCGTACACGTCGGTGCGGATCTGCGCGCCGATCCACTCCCGGAACGGGTTGTGCCGGCGGGCGCTGTCCGGCGGCGGGTAGCCGAGCAGCAGATTGCGGTAGGCGACCCGCTCGGCGGTGAAGACCCGCCCGCCGGGCAGCCAGTCCAACCACGCCTGCGCCACGTCGGCGCTGGTGAAGCCCCGGCCGTGCGTCTCCAGCACGCGCAGTGCCAGCAACGCGTAGTTCAGGTCGTCGTCCTCGGGCATCCCGTCGATGTTCTCGGCGAGACTCGTCGGCGCGCTGCGCCGGTTCCACGGCCAGCGGGCGGCCACGTCGGCTGGGAGCCCCTTCGCGGTGAACCAGTCGCGCAGCGGCCACCTGTCCGTCGCGGTGAGAATCTGCCGGATGCCCTCGCGGGGAATCTTCTCCACCGGCTTGCCGAGCAGGCAGCCGACCGCCCGGCCGAGCCACGCGCCGTGCAGCCGGTCGTACGCCACCTCGGTGGGCAGCGACCACCCGTCCGGCCACCCGGCGCGCAGGGTGATGAGGTCGTCGGCCTCGTCAGCGCCGCCGGCGGCGGGCAGCGCGTCGGCGGCGTCCAGCAGCTCCGTCGCGAGGGCCCGCAGCTCCGGCGACGCCGGGGTGCGCGATGCCCCGCTGACCGGCGGGGTCAGGTCCCCGCCGGCCGCCGTCCACCGTTCGGCGATCGCGGCGACGTCGCGTCCCTCGTCCCGGCTGGCCGCCAGCTCGTGCGGCAGCAGGTCCTCCGGCTGCACCCAGGTGATCCTCACCGGGTCTCGCCCCCAGCCTCCCGAGGAGCGCCGGCGGCCAGCCCCGCGAAACGCTCCGCGCGGCGGGCGAACCGGGCCTGGTCACGCTCGAAAACCTCGCCGGCCACCGCCGCGAGGACCCGGGCCGGCTCGACCAGATCGGTCTTGGAGGCGGTCGCGACCACGTCTGACCACTCCGCCGGGACCGCCGCCGCGCCACCGAGCGCTCCGGCGATGGCTGCGGCCATGGTGGCGGTGGAGTCGGCGTCCCGGCCGTAGTTCACCGAGCCGAGCACCGCGGCCCGGAAGTCGCCGCCGGCCACCACGAGCATGCCGAGCGCCACCGGCAGCTCCTCGATGGCGTGCAGGCGACTGGGCCGCCGCGCGCCGAGGCCGGGACTGCGGTACTCCTCCCCCACCGTGTCGTAGGGGGCGACCGCGGCCCGCAGCGCCGGGATGGCCTGCTTCCAGTCGTGGTGACCGCGGGCCTCCTTGACCACCGCGTCGATGGCCGCGCGGGTGCCGTCGCGGGCCAGGTCCAGCGCCGCCGCGACGACGTCGTCCACGCCCGCGCCGGGGGTCGCGGCCGCCGCGACCGAGGCCGCGAAGACGGCGGCGGCCTCCCGCCCGTAGCTGTGCTGGTGCGCGCCGGCGATCTCCACCGCCTCGGCGTACGCACCGGCCGGGTCACCCGCGTTGACGATGCCGACCGGGGCCATGTACATGGCCGCGCCGCAGTTGACGATGTTGCCGACCCCGGCCTCACGCGGGTCCGCGTGAGCGTGGTGCAGTCGGGTGACCAGCCACCGCTCGGCGGCCGCGAGCCGGTGGAAGGTCACCCCGTCGCGCTCCAGGTCGGGGATGTACACCACCCGCTCGATCAGGTCGGGAACCAGCAGCTCCACCACGTCGTACGCGTCGAGGTGGTCCCGTTTGGCCGCGTACGCGCGGACCAGGGCGTGGGTCATCAACGTGTCGTCGGTGAGGTGTCCGTCGCCCTTGTGGTACGGCGCGAGCGGTCGCGCGGTGGCCCAGTCGGCGTGGTACGGGGGCACGATGCCCTCGACCCAGCCACCGAAGCGGGTGCGGATCTGCTCGGGCAGGGCCGTCTCGGTGGCGCCGCCAAGGGCGTCTCCGACCGCGGCGCCGACCAGGCAACCAACCGAAGTGTCGAGCAAGAGTGACATGTCGTTACCTCAGAACCTGCTTGCCACCGTCGACCAGCTGCGTGCCGAGCTGGTCGAGGGTGATCTTGTTGGCGAAGTACTGCTGGAGGGCCGGGGTGGCGTACTTGGTCTTCCACTCCGGGTAGCCGTCGGCCTGCTGGAACGGGGCGACGGTCAGGTCGGTGGCGCTGTCCGCGGCCACGTCCCAGCCCTGCTTGCCGGCGGTGAGCTTGACCAGCTCCTCGTTGGCCGTCTTGCCGGTCGGCACGAGCCAGTCGCCCTTGGCCAGGGCGGCCATGTTCGTCGGGTTCAGGAAGTACTCCAGGAACTGCGCGGCCTGCTTCTTGTGCTTGCTGTCCTCGGAGATCGACAGCGTCTGCGGGTTGGCGGCCTGCTTGGTGGAGAGGCCCTTGATCGGGGGCAGGGTGACCCACTCGAAGCCGGCCGGCGCCTGCTCGACCATCTGCTGGCGCAGCGACACCGAGCCGGGCAGCATCGCGTACTTGCCGCCGAAGAAGCCGGGAAGGGTGTCCGCGCCGCTCATGCCGAGCGCCTCCGGGGAGGCGGACTTGGCGGTGTAGAGCATGTCGTGGATCCGCTTCGGGACCTCCTTCTCCGCGTCGCCGACCTTGACCTCGGTGCGCCCACCGTCGCCGTAGAAGAACTTCCCGTCGTAGTTGAGCGCCAGGTTGAGCACCCGGTTGGTCGGCGACTTCAACGCCCAGGCCGCGCCGTACTGGCCGGGTTTGGTGAGCTTCTGCGCGTTGCTCTGGAACTCGTCCCAGGTCCAGCCGCCGTCTGCCGGCGGAACCGCCACACCTGCGGCGTCGAGCAGCTTCTTGTTGGCGATGACGACCTGCGACTCCAGCAGGAACGGCACGCCGGTGACCTTGCCGTCGGTGGTGGCGGTGTCCCAGATGCCCTTGTCGATCTGCCCCTTGAGGTCGTCGGAGACCAGGTCGGACAGGTCGGCCAGGTAGCCCTGCTTGCTGAACTCGCCGATCGAGGACGCCTCGTAGTGCACGATGTCCGGCGCGTCGCCGCCCTCGAAGGAGGTCAACAGCTGGTCGTGCACCGAGTTCCAGTCACCCTGGACGTACTCGACCTGGATGTCCGGGTGCTCGGCGTTCCACTTGGCGACCAGGTCCTTGTTGACCTGCAGCGACTCCTTCTGCCAGGCGAGGCTGAGGAATCGCAGCTTGGCCGGGCCGGACGCGTCCTCGTCGCCGCCGCCGTCGCCGCACGCGCTGAGCGCGCCGAGGCCGACGACCGCGACCGCGGCAGCCGCCGCGAGTCGGCGGAATCGGGTACGGAGCATGGGGGTTACCTCCTTGGTGATGGTGGGTGGGGGACGGCTCAGCCCTTGACCGCGCCGGCGAGCGACCCGGATGAGAGCCGGCGCTGCATGAACGCGAAGAAGATCAGGCTGGGCAGGGTCGCCAGCAGTGAGCCGGCGGCCAGGGGCCCCAGTCGGGCGGTGCCCTCGATGCCGACGAACCGGGCCAGCGCCACCGGCAGGGTGGCCAGCTCCGGGGTCTTGATCAGCACCAGGGCGAAGAAGAACTCGTTCCAGGCGGAGATGAAGGAGAACAGCGCGGTCGCGACCAGGCCCGGGGCGAGCAGCGGGAAGACCACCCGCCGCAGCACCTGGATCCGGGTCGCACCGTCGACCGAGGCGGCCTCCTCCAGCTCCCGCGGAATGTTGCGGACGAAGCCCTGCAGCATCCACAGCGCGAACGGCAGCGCCCAGACCACGTAGATCAGCACCAGCCCGGCGTGCGTGTTGGCCAGGCCCACCTGCCGCAGCACCAGGAAGATCGGGATGATCAGCAGTACGAACGGGAAGAGCTGGGACAGCAGCACCCAGCCCAGCGCGGCGGTGCCGAGCTTGGAGCGGAACCGGGCCAACGCGTACGACGCCGGCATGGCGACGAGCACGGTCAGCACCGCCGAGGCGAGCGAGACCTGGAGGCTGTTGAGCGCCGCCCGGCCCAGCTCCTGCTCGGTGAACGCCTGGACGAAGTTCTGCAGGGTCGGGTTGTCGGGGATCAGCGTCGGGTGCAGGCGGACCAGCTCACGCGGCGGCTTGAACGCCGTGGAGAGCAGCCAGACCAGCGGGAACCCAAGGAAGATCAGGTAGCCGGCGAGCGCCAGGTACTGCAGCGTCCGGCTCGTGCGGCTCGGTTTTCCGAACATGTCAGTTCGCCTCCCTGAGCCGGCGACGGAGGTACACCGCGAGCAGCGCAATGATGATCACGACCATGACGTTGCCGAGCGCCGCCGCGTAGCCGTAGTTGCCGTAACGGAACGCCTCCTCGTACGCGAACAGCATCGGCAGCATCGTCTTGCCGCCCGGTCCACCAGCGGTCAGCACGTAGACCAGGCCGAACGAGTTGAAGTTCCAGATGAAGTCCAGCGAGGTGATCGCCACGATCACCGGCGCCAGCGCGGGCAGCGTGACGTGCCGGAACCGGTGCCAGGTGCTCGCCCCGTCGACGGCCGCCGCCTCGTGCAGCTCGCGGCCCACGCCCTGCAGGCCGGCGAGCAGGACGACGGTGGTCTGCGGCATCCCGGCCCAGACCCCGACGATGATCACCGCGGGCAGGGCGGTGCTGAAGTCGCCGAGCCAGTTGGTGCGCAGCCCGTCCGCGCCGACCCGGTGGAAGAACTCGTTGATCAGGCCGGCGTCGGGGTGGTAGACGAGCTTCCAGAGGATGCCGACCACGACGGGTGGCATCGCCCACGGCACCACGGCCAGCACCCGCGCCACCCCGCGGAACCGCAGCTGCTGGTTGAGCAGCAGCGCCAGCCCGAGGGCGAGCAGGAACTGCAGGACCGTCACCCCGACCGCCCAGAGCAGGCCGATCTTGAACGAGTTCCAGAAGAGCTCGTCGCCGAGGAGTTCGCGGTAGTTGGCCAGGCCGGTGAAGCTGACCTCGACGTTGCGCCCGGCGCGGGCGTCGGTGAAGCCGAGGTAGATGCCGCGCAGCAGCGGAAACACCGACAGCACCAGGATCGGCAGCAGCGACGGCAGCAAGAGGAGGTAGATGGTGATGCGGTCGGAGCGGAACCGGTTCCGCCGGCGGGGCGACTCGGCCCGTTCGACGTCCGGCCGTTCGGTCAGGGTGGTCATGCGGTCACCCCTTCGCTGGACGGGTGGGTGGTGGGTGGGCCGGCGGGTCGGGGCGCCGGCAGGGTCGCGGCGCTTGACGCGCGGACGACAAGGTGTGGTGGCACCTGCTCGCGGCGCGGTGGCAGGGTGGCGTCGGCGATGCGTTGCAACAGCAGCTCGGCGGCCCGGCGACCACGCTCGGCCGAGCCAAGCGAGACGCTGGAGAGCTGGGGGAACATCATCCGGGCCAGTTCGGTGTCGTCCATCCCGACCAGTGCGACATCCTGCGGCACCCGACGACCGGCGACCAGCAGGGCGTGCAGCGCGCCGACCGCGATGAGGTCGTTGGCGCAGACCAGGGCGTCCGGCTCGGCGCGGGCGAGCAGTCGCTCGGTGGCGGCGCGGCCGGCGGCGTACTGGAAGTCGCCGACCTCGATCAGCTCGTCGTCGAGCGGGATGCCGTGTCGGGCCAGGGCGGCCCGGAACCCGGCGTCGCGTGCAGCGCCCGGAACGGTGTCGAGTGGGCCGTTGACGAAGCCGATCCGTCGTCGGCCGGCGGCGACGAGATGGTCCACCGCAAGCGACATACCGTGCCGCGAGTCGGTGCGTACGTTGTCGATCGGAGCGTCCGCGCCGAGCTGGCCGACGACCACCACCGGCACCGGACTGTCCACGAGCGCGGTGAGGTGGTCGTCGGTGACCCGGATCGGCGAGACGATCATCCCGTCCACATAGCGGTTGGCAAGTCGCCGCAGCAGGGCGGTCTCGTTGTCGATCCGTCCGCCGGTGGCGTGCACCAGCAGCTGCCGCCCGGAGGACGCGACCACTGCCTCGATGGCCCGCATCATCTCGACGTAGACCGGGTTGCCGATGTCCTCCACGGCGAGCGCGACGAGGCCGGTGCGCTGGGACTGCAACGACCGGGCGATCGCGTTCGGCACGTAGCCCACCTCGGCCGCCGCCTCGCGAACCTTGCGGATCGTCTCGGGGCTGCCGCCGACGCCGTTGAGCACCCGCGAGGCCGAGGCGATGGAGACGCCGGCGCGGGCGGCGACGGTGTGCACCGTGGGCCGGCCGTCCGCCGGCTCCTGTAAACGTTTACGACCCACGTCCGGCACCTCCACCCGATAGCTGTAAACGTTTCCGGGGAGTCTGCTCCGCAGATGCCGCAGAGGTCAAGGCCCCGTTACGAAAACGTTTCCAACCCCGCCAACCCCCACCCCAACCCCAACCCCCACCCCAACCCCCCACCCCCAACCCCATCCCCCGGGCCGCCCGCCCCGACCCCGGTGATCAAGAGGTTTGCGTCGGCCTGCTCGGCGTGTCGTGACGCAAACGTCTTGATCAACTCGCATCGGACGGGGGGGTGGGAGGGGAGGGGGGGAGGGGGTTCGGTTCAGGTTTGGAGGGGGAGGTGGTGGGAGGGCCAGTGGGTGCGGAGGCGGCGGTCGTGGCTGGCGATGACGATGGCACCGGGGCCGGCGCTCAGGGCGTCCACGAGGTCGTCGCAGAGCGTCGGCGAGAGGTGGTTGGTGGGTTCGTCGAGCAGGAGCAGTTCCGGCGGGTCGGCGACGAGCACCGCGAGAGCGAGCCGACGACGCTGTCCGACCGACAGGTTGGCCACCGGACGATCCAGGTCCGCCGGGGCGAGCAGCCCGAGTGAGGACAGCGGTACGACAGCGGCCCGCTCGGGCCCGACGGTCGCGTCAAAGATCTGCCGGGCCGTCCGACGCGCATCCGCGAAGACGCTGTCCTGGGTGAGCAGTCCGACCCGCAGGCCCGGTCGTCGCCAGAGTCCCCCGGCACCGCTCAGGTGGCCGGCGAGCACGGCGAGCAGAGTCGACTTGCCCGCGCCGTTGGGGCCGGTCACCAGGAGCCGGTCGTGACCCTTGATCTCCAGGTGCGCCACCCGCAGTCGGCCCGCGACCTCCAGCCGGTCCGCCGTGACGATGACCTCGTCGCCGTCGACGCCATCTTCGCCCTCGGCGAGCCTCGGCGCGCGGAAGCGCAACGGCTCCGGCGGCACCGGAACGGGGTCCCGCTCGATCGCCTCCAGTCGACGGGTGGCGTCGCGGACGCGACGGGAGACCTGGTTCTGCACCCGGCCGGCGGTGTGCCCGTACCCCATCTTCTCGCTGTCGCGCGGCCCACGGCCGTGCGCGACCTGGTGTCCGGTCACGGCGGCGGCCTCGCGCAGGTCGGCGAGGAGCACCTGCTCGTCGTCGTAGCGGCGGCGCCACCGGTGCGCCTCGGCCCTCTTCGCCGTCAGGTAGGCGGTGTAGCCGCCGCCGAAGCGGACCGGCCCGTCGGGCGCCGGGTCGAGGTCGAGGAGGTCGGTGCAGACCGCGTCGAGGAAGGCGCGGTCGTGACTGGCCAGCACGACCACCCCGGGCATGGCCCGTAGCTGCTCCTCGCAGAACGCCGCCGCCGCGTCGTCGAGGTGGTTGGTGGGCTCGTCGAGCAGCAGCGCGCCGGGCCGGCGGATCAGCAGCGCCGCGAGGGCGAGGCGGCCACGTTGCCCGCCGGAGAGGGCGCCCACCGTCCGCTCGTGGGGCAGCCCGCCGAGGCCGAGGCCGTCGAGGACCGTCCGGGCACGCCGGTCGGCGTCCCAGGCGTCGCGGTCCTGCGCCCGCTCCAGAACCTCGCCGTACGCGGCGAGCAGCCGGTCGTGCTGCTCGGTGCCCTGCGCCGGATCGGCGAGCGCGACCCCGATCCGGTCCAGCTCGGCGAGATCGGCGCGGGCCTCCCGCAGCGCGTCGTCGAGGACCGTGGCTATTGTCGTGGACGGACCGAAGGGCAACTCCTGGTGCAGGAAGCCGACGTCCGGTGGGCGCGTGACGCTGCCGGAGTCGGGTACGTCGACGCCGGCCAGGACCCGCAACAGGGTCGTCTTGCCGGTGCCGTTCTCACCGATCAGGCCGATCCGGTGACCGGGCGCGGCGGTCAGGGAGACGCCGTCGAGCACGCGGCGGTCGCCGCGGACGCGGACAAGGTCATGGGCGATGAGGGCAGGTCGAACAGACATGGGGAACCTCGGAGAGCGACGATCCGGGGCGCACTTCGGCGCCCCGGCGGGAGCAGGGCATGACGACGGGGCCGCGGCGACGGAGGCGCTGTCACGCGCCCGTCGGCCGCTGGTCCGGGTGCTCACCCGGAGATGTCGTCGTCACCTGCCACGTCTGCTCCGATCTCCGACAACTCGGCGGCAAGGATAACCCCGGCGGTCGCCGGCTCCGGCTCAGCTCCCGCCCATGCTCGACGAGCTGTTGTCCGACGAGTTTCCCCGGTGGGACGTGTAGCGGCCCGCCCGTCGCCCGGCCCGGCCGCGACGCCCCAGCACGCCGATGACCACCAGGAGCAGCGCGGCGAAGAGCACGGTGCCACCGCCCAGCAGTGCTGTCACCGTCGTTGTCGACATGACCGACCGCCCTCTCCAACCCGTTTCGGTACGCCCGGACGAGCAGATCCTGACACGGTCAGGCCGTCCGGGCACCTGCCCGCAGCGAGTCGATGGTGAGGTCGAGGACCGCTTCGAGGTGGTCGGTCCTTCCGGTGGACAGCAGCAGCAGGACACCGCCCTGGATGCCGGCGAGCAGTGCGGCGGCGGTGCGGTCGGCGTCGATGTCCGGGGCGATGTCGCCGCTCGACTGCATGTGCCGGACGCCCTCGGCGATAGCCGTCTGCCAGCGCCACATGAGCCCGACCACGATCGCCTGCGCGCCCGGTGCCCGCCGGCCGGTCTGGCCGAGCAGACCGTTGAGGGGGCACTTCACGCCCTGCGCCCGGTAGCGCTCGATCAGCCGGTCCCGCCACGCCAACCAGGTCGGCCAGGTCGTGAGGTTGCTGAGCATCGGCTCCTGGTCGAGCAGGACCTGGTCGGCCTCGTGTTGGGCCACCGCCAGCAGCAATTCTTCCTTTCCGTCCGGGAAGTAGTGGAAGAGTTGACCCTTGCTGGTGCCGGTGTGGGCCATCACGTCTTCGAGGCGTACCTCGTCGACGCCGCGCTCGCGGATCTCGGCCGCCGCGCCGGCGACGATCCGCGCCCGGGTGGCCTCTCCCTTGCGGGTCAGCGCCCTTGTCATGAGACCTCCATCACCAGTTTCCCCTCGCCCCTGCGGGTCCGACTCTAGCTCGGGTTTTGGACTTGCAGGTCCAATTTTGCCGAGCAAAGGTCGGGAACCGGTCCGGTCGGGACCGACACGTGATCGAGAGGACGCGACGATGAACCACTACTACCTGCTGGGGCGGTCCGGTCTGCGGGTTAGCCGGCTGGCGCTGGGCACTATGAACTTCGGCGTCGACGGGTTCCACGCGGCGTACGGGAAGACCGAGGAGGAATCGGAGCCGATCTTCCGCCGGTATCTGGAGTCGGGCGGCAACTTCATCGACACGGCGGACTTCTACACCGCCGGGGAGAGCGAGAAGATCCTCGGCCGCCTGATCGACCGGGCCGGCGTCCGCGAACGGCTCGTGCTCACCAGCAAGTTCACCAACACCGTCGACCCGAGCGACCCGAACGCGAGCGGCAACGGACGCAAGCACATCATGCGCGCCGTGGAGGCGTCGCTGAGCCGGCTCGGCACCGACTACATCGACCTGTACCTGCTGCACACCTGGGACCGGATCACCCCGGTCGAGGAGGTCGTGCACACCCTCGACGACCTGGTGCGGTCCGGCAAGATCCGGTACGCCGGCCTCTCCGACGTGCCGGCCTGGTACGCGACCCGCGCACAGA
The DNA here is from genome assembly GCF_053605225.1 of Micromonospora sp. NPDC003944. Taxonomy (NCBI): domain Bacteria; kingdom Bacillati; phylum Actinomycetota; class Actinomycetes; order Micromonosporales; family Micromonosporaceae; genus Micromonospora; species Micromonospora sp. NPDC003944. The sequence continues at coordinate 23,010 of NZ_JBSGIV010000021.1, read as the reverse complement.
GCTACGCCGAGGCGCACGGTCTGACCCCGATGATCAACCTGCAACTGCCGTACTCTCTGGTCAACCGGGGCATCGAGGCGGAGTTCGTGTCGATGGCGCAGAACGTGGGCATGGGGCTCACCGCGTGGAGCCCGATCGCCGGCGGCCTGCTCACCGGCAAGTACCGGCGCAGCGACGACGGCCTGAGCGGGTCCGGCCGACTGACCACCCCCAACGCCGGGGGTCGGGAGATCAGCCCCAGCGACTGGCAGGTCATCGACGCCCTGGAGAGCGTGTCCGCCGAGTTGGGCCGCAGCATGGCCCAGGTGGCGATCAACTGGGTCGCCACCCAGCCCGCCGTCGCCTCGGTGATCATCGGAGCGAGCAGCGCCGAGCAGGTCTCCAGCAACTTCGAGGCGCTCGACTTCGAGATCCCGGCCGACGCTCGTCGCCGGCTCGACGAGGCCAGCGCGCCGAAGCTCGACCTGCCCTACATGATGTTCACCCCGCAGTACCAGTCCTGGGTGGTCAGCCCCGGCCTGGGCATCGGCGACAAGCCGGCCGGCTACGCCCCGCCGGTGTTCAACGCCGCCGCCCAGCCCACCGAGCACGAAGCCTGAGATAGCTCGGGGGTGGGTCGGCGGCGACGCGGAAGCCCGACCAGCTCCGGCGGTACGACGACATGAACGAGGTTACGTATCGACGACCCTATCGCCCGGCACGGCGTCGGACATCGTCGACCGCCGACCACTGTGGAACCGGGACGTCGTCGGTCGCACCCTCGTAGAGCGCCACGTACCGCCGGAGCAGCTCGTCGCCCTCCGCGCCGAGGGCGGCGAGGTTGAGCGTGTTGTGACCGACGCCCAGCCCCGGCGGCAGGGTGCAGACCCCCAGCGGAACCGCGTTCGCGTCGGCGATCCGGCGCGGCAGGTCGACCGCCGCCCCGAGATCCACCACGCCGTCGAGCGGACTCGTCGCGACCGCCACGGCCCGCAGGCCGGTCCGCCGGGGCGGGTTCGGCAGGGTACGCGCGATCGTCAGGTACTGGGTGACCGCGGCGAGGGAGTAGCCGCGCGACGTCACCCGGTCCCGCAGGAGGCGGCGTCCGTACAACAGGATGAGCGGCCGGACCGCCCAGGCCGGCGCCTGCCGAGGGTTCGGGCCGAAGAACGGCGACAGCAACAGCAGACGGCGGACGACCGTGCCCGGCAGTTGGGTCAGCCAGGTGGCGAGCACCGCGCCGCCGGAGATCCCCACGACGCCCACCTCGTGGCCCAGGCCCGTCGCCACCCGCAGGGCCTCCTCGGCGTACGCCGTCAGTGCGCCGGCCTCGACCCGGTGGTGGGCCTGCCGGTCGACGTTCCCGTGCCGGGGGGCCCGCGGGACCCAGACGTTGTACCCCCGGGCGAAGAACTCCTGGGCCAGGTCCTCGTACTGCTCGGGCGCGAGGGTGTAGCCGTGCAACAGCAGCACGACCCGCTCGGTCCGGACGCCGTGGCTCAGGAGGCGGCTGCGGGACTCCGGCCGGACCTCGGGATCTGCCGTCTCGGCGGCGATGACAGCCTCGGCGGCCCGGATGGCCGTGTCGACGTCGAGCGGCTGCGTCGGCGCGGCACGGGACACCGGACGACGCATCGGCCACAGCCAGAGCCCGGCGGTGGCCGCCGCGACCAGCGCCAGACCGCCGACAAGCAGGGCGATGATCTCCGGCATGGGTCAGATGCTGACAGGAACAGGTGTCGGTGCCGGCTGAGGGGTGCGCCCAGGTGACCGGGGGCACCCGCCTCAGCCGGTCCGTTCAGCCCTGCTGGTTCGGTGGCGCGAAGACGACGCGGGACCGTAACTGCCGGAACCCGGTCCGTTCCAGCTCGGCCGCCACCGCGACCCGGTGCGCGTCCACGTCGGCGACGACCTCCCGGGCACCGCCGTCAGCAAGCATCCGGACGGCCTCCGTCAGGAGGTCGGGCCGGGCCGCCTCGTCGAGCAGACCGAGGTAGGCCAGCAGCGGGTAGCAGGCGTCGCCGAACGTCCCCGCCAGCCCGACCGGCTCACCGGCCGCCACCGCGACGCGCCACCTCTCGGTCGTGTCGCCGAGCCAGGCCAGCGGGTCGGTGGCGAGGTCGACGCCGCCGACCACCCGTGCGATCTCGACGCCGGTCAGCACGTCCGGCTCGGTGATCCTGGCGACCAGGGCGTTGATCTCCGCCAGGTGGGTGGGCGGGCGGAACTCGAACCGCCCGGAGGACGCCGGCAGGGGTGTGCCCGTCCAGGAGCACCGGAGCCGCTCCCCCTGTTCGACGAGCCCGGCGAGCAGGGCGGCCTCCATGGGGGCCCGCACCACGGCAAGCACCTCGGGCCGACGCCGCCAGTGCGCCGGCAGCGCGGCGTAGTACAGACCGGGACCGCCAAGCGCCTCGTGGGCGGCGCGCAGCAGCTCGGCGCCCACCTCCGGCTCGGCGTCCAGATCGAACCGGTCCAGCCAGGGGGCACCGACCGCGCCCGGTGGAAGGAGCCAGGCGGCCCGGCCCACCAACCGGCCGGCGCGCAGCGCGACCCAGGTGTTCTCGGGACGGTAGCCGCCGCCGGCGACCCCGTCCGCGTACGCGACCTGGCGCAGTTGGGGCAGCGGATCGGGCATGGAGTCGAACAGGTTCTCCTCGCCCGCGACGAGCGGACGAATGACCAGATCAGTCATGGGTTGGTCCTCCGGGAAGCGAGCGCCCCGGGTCAGATCCGCGCGGACGCCGGAGCGCGGAGGGGGCGCAGAACATCGGACATTGTTCTGACCTCCTTCCCACTCGACGGCGTGCCCGACGACCATACGCGGGGTGGGCGCCGGCCCGCAACGGGGTGTCACAGCGTCGGGTTGGTTTCCGACCCACGCTTGTGTGCCCGCTGGTCGAACACGGTGATGCCGGCCAGGATCACCGCCGCGGATGCCGCCACCGCGACGGGCGGGAGCAGCACCATCGGCGGGGCCGCCACGACAAGTGCCACCGCGCCGAAGTACAGCGCCCGACACCGCGGCGCGACCCGGCTCTCCTTCTCCAGGAAGCTCCGCCCGATCAGGAACAGCACCGGGCCACCGAAGACGATGGCCACCAGCGCCCAGTCGATCGGCGGGTCGGGGTCCTCGATGATCTGTCCGAAACCCACGGCGGTGCAGATGATGCCGCCGACGATCAACAACAGGCTGTAGCTCGCCCACCGCGACAGTTGGATCCCCTCCCCGCTCGGGGTCGCGGCGTGACCGGACCTGACGTGGTAGAAGTAGATCCGCCAGAACGAGACGACCGCCACGAACGAGGCGACGAGGGTGATCGTTCCCTCGGTGGAGAAGCCCGGGAAGCTGACCGCGGCGCCTGCTTCGAGCACCACCTCGGCGAGAGCGATCATGAAGAACTGGTTGTACCGCTCGGCGAGGTGCGCCTGCGAGACGCTGACTCCCAGGGAGGTGAGTTGCGGCCCGCCCATCCGGGGCAGCGGGTAGGTGGTGGCGGCGCCGATCATCTCGATGGCGAGCGCGATGGTCCAGAAGATGCCCCGACCGAGACCGCCACTGATGCCGCCACTGATCCAGAGCACGCCGGACGCCACGTGCCAGGTCAGCACGCGGAGCGAGAACGTGTGCACCACGTGGCCCCGCAGGGCGAACGCCAGGAAGAGCGGTCGGCCGACCTGGATGACCACGTAGGTGCAGGCGAAGATCACGCCACGTTGCCCGAACGCCTGCGGCAGACTGACCGCCAGCACCAGGGTGCCGAACATCGTCGCCAGCAGGACGGCCTGCAGGTCGGGGCGTCGGGGGTCGTAGGTGCTCGCCAGCAGGGCGTTGAGCGACCAGATCATCCACATCGCCGTGAAGAACAGGACGGTCTGGCCCGCCTCGGACAGCAGTGTGTGCCGGACGATGGTCAGGTCGTCCGCGACCCGCCCGGCGAGGCGGGCAAGCGCGAAGACGTAGACGATGTCGAACAGCAGTTCCAGGACTGTCGCCGAGTTCGGGCTCTTACTGTCCCCGAGACCACGGAAGAACTCGGCGCGCCTCAGCACGGGCGTCGAGACAGCTCAGCCGGCAAGGGCCGCCGGCATGGTCACCCCATGCTGGTGACCCTGATGGCCTGCCATCGTCCCCGAGCCTCCCTCGCCTGCCGGTCCACCTGATCCGCTATCTGCGTACTTTATCCATCTTTAGCGGGCCTCCGTCGCCGATGGCGGATACCGGGTCGGCGGTACGTCGGATCATCTGTGCCGTCACCCTGCGGTACGAGCCCGGGTCGACGGGGAACAGCCACTGCCGGGCCCGGGTCAGCGGGCCGACGTTGAGTCCCACCTCGTCGAGGACCTCGTCGACGTTGTGCATCGAGAACGGGATGATGTTCGTGCCGCGAGCGTGCCGTCCGTTGGTGCGGGTCGTCATCCAGAACAGCCGGGCGCGCACCTCGTCGCGCATCCGGACCTCGGTCGGCAGGGTGATCCCACCGCGCAGGTACGCGGCCGTCCAGACCGCTGCCATCTCCGCGCTGAGCGGGCTGAAGAACGACGAGTTGTAGCCCGCGAAGGTCAAGTGCGGCACGCCGATCGGCAGGATCTGCCGGTAGAGCATGAAGTTGCCGGCCTCGTCCTGGAGCCGGGCCTGCACCGCCTCGTCGAGGAACGGCACGTGCTGGCGGAAGCCGGTGCCACAGATCACCAGGTCGGCGGGGACCACCGTGCCGTCGGCCAGGCGCGCGGCCGGCCGGCCACCGTCGTCGACGAGCAACTCGGTGATCACCTGATCCCGGTGCACGGTGATGCGGCCGTCGGTGATGCGCTCGAAGAAGCCCTCGGTGGCGAGGCTGACGGTGCTGCGGGCGATGTCCTCGAAGCTGCCATTGGGCACGAGGCCCAGCTCGCGCAGCTTGAACTGGCGGGTCGCGACCGCGCCGACGCTGTCGACCATGCGCTGGCGCAGACCGTTGCCAGGGCCGTGCAGGAACCGCTCGAAGCCCCTCAGGTGCAGGTAGCGGAAGAGCGCCTCACCCATCCGGGTGAGCAGCAGGTACTTGTAGTTGAGCACGCCACCGAGCTTGCGGGGCATCTTCCAGAGCAGGTCGCGCGCCACCACGTGGGTGCGGGCGGCGACCTCGCTCACCGGGACCGCCACGTCGCAGGACGACTTGCCGTACCCCACCACCAGGACGTTCTTGCCCCGGGCCGCCTCGATGTCGTGGAACTCCCCCGTCGCCAGGACGCGCCCCCCGGCAGCGGCGAAACTCTCGGACCCGGCGAAGGACGGGACGAGCGGGTCGCAGAAGATGCCGTTGGCGACGACCAGGTGGTCGTACCGTTGCACCGTCAGCGGGTCCTGGGCGCCCGCCGGCCGCGAGCTGACCAGCCACCCGGTCTCGTCGTTGACGAGTTCGGCCGAGGCGACCTCGGTGGACAGGCGCAGCGAGCCGGCCAGCCCGAACGTCTCCACGTAGCTCTCCAGGTACCGCTGGACCTGCTCACCGGACGGCCACTGCGGGTAGTCGGCCGGCATCGGCAGGTCGGAGAGGTGGTAGGTGCCCTTGTTGTTCTGGGTGTGCAGGCCGGGGTAGCGCCGGGTACGACTCCACACCCCACCGACGTCTGGCGCCTTCTCGAAGACGGTGACGTCGAACCCACTCTGCCGCAGCACCTTCGCTGCGCTCAGGCCGGCGAACCCAGCGCCGACGACGGCAATCCTCATGGTCTCCTCCACCGGGTGAACCGCCGCCGAACACCACGCCAGCGGGTGGTCGCACGCTAACGAGCAACCCCGGGAGGTCGCTATCCGCGCCGCGCAGCCGATATCCGCCGTACGCGGCGACGCCCGTCCTGCTGTCGGGTCGACGGCACTCCGGTCCGTGTCGGCCTGGTCACGCCTTAGGGTCGGCGCATCGGGACCCCCGGAGGTGTCGGATGGACGCGGTGACGGTCCGCACGGACGACGTCGACCGGGCTCGCGCCGAGGTGGGCCGGGTCTTCTGTCCGCACCGCCTCACCCCCGAAGCGGGCGTCCGCAACGTCCACCTGCGGATGGCGGCCCGCCGAGCCGGCGCAGTGGGCGTCATCGACCTCGACTACGGGCAGGCGGTGCGCATTCAACCGCCCGCGCTGGAGACCTTCTACCTCGTCCAGATCCCCTCCGCCGGCAGCACGCTGGTCCGGCACGCCGGTCAGACCGTGACCTCGACCCCCGACGTCGCGTCGGTGCTGTCCCCGTACGACTCCTCGGACATGCGGTGGTCCGCGGGATCACCACACCGGATCTTCTACGCCGACCGGCGAGCCGTCGACCGGGAACTCGCCCGTCTCCTGGGCCGCCCGGTGGACGAACCGGTCCGCCTCGACGCCGGCATGGTGATGACCACGCCGACCGCGCAGGCGTGGGCGCGCGGGGTGACGTTCCTCGCCGACGAGCTGTCGCGGCCGGCGGACGCGTCGCTGTTCGACAATCCGCAGGTCGCCGCCCGCTTCGCGGAGGGGCTGATCGGCCAACTGTTGCTCGCCCACCGGCACAGCCACTCCGACCTGCTCGCCGAACCGGCCCGCCACCCCAACCCGGGGCGTCTCGTCCGGCGGGCCTGTGCCCTCATCGCCGACCACCACAACGAGGCGCTGACGGTCGGCGACATCGCCGAGGCGCTGCGGGTGAGCGTCCGCAGCTTGCAGGACTGCTTCCGCCGCGAGCTGCGGACCACCCCGACCGCGTACCTGCGCGCCTGCCGCCTCGACGCGGCCCACCGGACGCTCCGCTCCGCCGAGCCGGGCACATCCGTGACCACTGTCGCGCTCCAGCACGGCTTCGTGCACCTCGGCCGGTTCGCGACCGAGTATCGGAGCCGGTTCGGGGAGTCACCGTCGAGGACCCTGCGTCGGTGACGAGCGGCGCCGACGCCGACAACGAAACTGTTATCCGGGTACGGCCGGCGAGTCTCCTGAGGTGAGGAGTTGGCGGGTTCCCCCGCCACCGCGGCATGGAATAGTGCTGCGACCACACACGAGGGAGTCGAGACGATGCGCGCAACCGACCAGGGTGGAGCGGACGCCGCAAGGGGAAACCGGGGCGTCCACGCGGAGCCCCCACGCGGGGTGCTCGGCCGCCTCCCGACCGGCGCGCGGCGGCTGCTGTGGCCGCTCCTGGTGGCCGCCGTGGTCGCCGTACTGGTCAGTGGTGTGATCGTCGTGATGCAGCCGACCGGGCCGACGCCCGCCCCGGCGGCGACTCAGGCGCTCGACGCACCGCCGTCCACCGGCCCGGAGGCTGGCACACCCACCGCGACCACGCCCGGCGCCACGGCGAGCCCGACGGCGGCGCCCTCCTCGGCGACGCCGGCGGCGAAGCCGACGACGCGGCGTCCGGTCGCCCCGGCGGCCCCGGCGGTGACCTCGAAGCGCAAGGGCGTCGGGGTGTGGACCTTCGACGGCGTCAACCAGGCGCTCGCCAACTCCGGGGCGAGTTGGTACTACACCTGGGACGTGAAGCACCAGGGTGTCACCAGCCCGCCGGGCACCGAGTTCGTTCCGATGATCTGGGGGGCGAAGAGCGTCACCGCGAGCAACCTGCAACAGGCCAAGCAGAACGGCCGTTACCTGCTCGGCTTCAACGAGCCGGACCTGAAGGGTCAGGCCGAGATGACCGTCGAGCAGGCGCTGGAGCTGTGGCCGCAGTTGCAGGCCACCGGCCTGCCGCTGGGCAGCCCGGCGGTGGCCTGGGGCGGCGACCGCCCGGGCGAGTGGCTCGACCGTTTCATGGCCGGGGCGAAGCAGCGCGGCTACCGCGTCGACTTCATCGCCCTGCACTGGTACGGCGGCGACTTCACCACCGCCAACGCTGTCAACCAGCTCAAGTCGTACCTGCAGGCCGTGCACGACCGCTACGACCTGCCGGTCTGGCTCACCGAGTTCGCCCTGATCGACTTCTCCAACGGCGTCCGCTTCCCCACCCAGGCACAGCAGGCCGCGTTCCTCACGGCGGCGACGAAGATGCTGGGTGGGCTGTCCTGGCTACAGCGGTACGCGTGGTTCGGCCTGCCCGCCACCGACAAGGACCAGACCGGGCTGTTCCGCACCGGCAGCGAGGCGACCGCCGTCGGCCGCGCCTACCAGGCGGCGCGCTGACCTCCCGAGGCGTCGTCAGTCTCGGGGGATCGCCTCGATCGTCGCCAGGTGCCGCTCACCCCAGTCGCCGAGCGGGATCAGGGCGTCGTTCAGAGACTGACCGAAGCCGGTGAGCGAGTATTCGACCTTCGGCGGGACCTGGTGGTAGACCTCCCGGTGCACCAGTCCGTACGCCTCCATGTCACGTAGCTGCTCGATCAGCATCTTCTCGCTGATCCCGGTGATCCCTCGCCGCACCTCGGCGAAGCGGCGAGGGCCCTGGTGCAGTTCCCACAGGATCAGTGCCTTCCACTTACCACCCACCATGTCCACCGCCGCGTCGAGACCACACGAGTAGGTGCGCTTCTTCATGCTCCTCCGCTCACCAAAAGGTAGGTAACTGAGGAAATAGTAGGTACTTGCTGCCTCCCGCAGGATGCCCCGAGGATGGGATCACCGTTCGAACAACTGTTCCGGCCGGTACATCCCGTCTTCCCGAGGAGCGCCCCATGTCCGATCACGTCCGTCCCCCGGTCACCGTTCTCGGGCTCGGGCCGATGGGTCAGGCGCTTGCCGGCGCGATGCTTGCCGCCGGGCACTCCACCACCGTCTGGAACCGGACGGCGGCACGGGCCGCCCCACTCGTGGCTCGCGGTGCACGGCGGGCTACCACCGTGGACGAGGCGGTCCGAGCCAGCCCGCTGACGCTCACCTGCGTCATCGACAACGCGGCAGTCCGCGAGATCGTCGAACCGGCCGCCGTCGCGTTGAAGGGTCGCACCCTGGTGAACCTCTCGGCCGACACGCCACGTCGTGCTCGGAACATCAGCGAGTGGGCGGGCTCGCACGGTGTCGACTACCTCGACGGAGCGATCATGACCCCCGCCCCCACCATCGGCGGACCTGACGCGCTCGTGCTCTACAGCGGCCCCGAGGACGTCTGGCAGAGACACCGCCCGTCCCTGGCTCACATCGGCGGGTCCGCCGACTGGCTCGGACCAGAGCCCGGCCGGGCCGCCGCCTACGACATCGCGCTGCTCGACATCTTCTGGTCGGCGATGAGTGGTGTCGCCCACGCCTTCGCACTGGCCCAGGCCGAGCGCATCAGCCCGACCGCCCTCGCTCCGTACGCCCGAGGCATCGCGGAACTGCTACCGGACATGGTCGACGACATGGCCCAGCGGCTGGTCACGGACGAGCACACCGCAGACGTGTCCGCCATCGCCTCGGCCGCCACCAGCATGGCCCACATCGTCGAGGCCGCCGTGGAGCACGGGATCGACGTCGGCGCGGTACGGGCGGCCCACGCGGCAGCACTGCGGGCGATCAGCGCCGGCCACGGCGCAGACGACTTCTCCCGGATGCCCCAGGCGTACGCGGCCGGAGCGTCAGAGACCGCTGGTGTCCACGTGGTCTCGCCATGAGTGCTGCGGCTCGTAGCCCAGCACCCGGCGGGCCTTGTCGATGCTGAGCAGCGTCTCGTGCTCACCCAGCTCCTTGCGGATCTCGACGCCCGGGTACTCCTCGGCCAGCAGGCTGGCGCTGGACCTGCTCATGACGGTGTCGGCGTTGGCGATGATGAACACGTCGGCGCCCGGCTGGTCGTGCGCGAGCGCGCGCTCGACCGCCTGGGCGCCGTCACGGGCGTCGACGTAGCCCCACAGGTTCCACCGGCGCAGCTTCGGATCGGCGTCGAAGGAGGGGAACGGCGCGTAGTCCTCGACGTCCATCACGTTGGAGAAGCGCAGGCCCACCATGACCAGCTCCGGGTCCCAGCGGCAGAAGTGCCGGGCCATCTCCTCCTCGAGGGCCTTGTTCAGCGAGTACGTCGACTCGGGGCGCGGCGCGTACTCCTCGTCGACCGGCGCGTACGGCGGCGGGGTGTCGAACGGCAGCCCGAGCACCGTCTCGCTGGACGCCCAGACGACCCGCTTGATCCCGGCCGCCCGGGCGGCGGCGAACACGTTGTACGTGGCGGCTGAGTTGTTGGCGAACGTGGTCGCGTTCGACACCAGCCCGGGGGCCGGGACCGCCGCCAGGTGCACGATCGCGTCGACTCCACCGGGGTGCTCGTCGGCGCCTCCGGTGAACGCCTCCACGACCTGCCCGTAGTCGGTCAGGTCGACAAGCAGGAACTCGCCGTCCACGTCGCGGGGGTCGCGGCCACCGGCGCGGTCCACCGCCAGCACGTCGACGCCCACGGCGCGCAGGTGGGTGACGACGGCGCGGCCGAGCTTGCCGGTGGCGCCGGTGACGACGACGCGGCCGGGCAGTGCAGGGTTGCTCATGCCTCCATCCTCCCCCGGCCGTCACCCGGTGCCTGTAGTCGGGTGTGTCCCGGCCCATCCCCGGGCGACGGTGCTGCCAGGTGCGTAACGTGCAGGGGTAAACGTTGTCGCGACGAGGAGATCTCATGTCCAAGCCACCGCTTCCCGAGGCCGCGATCGCCATGCTCCGGAAGCCGAACCCGGCAGTGATGACCACGCTTCGCAACGGTGGTCAGCCGGTCTCCGCCGCCACCTGGTACCTGTGGGAGGACGGCCGGATCCTGGTGAACATGGACGAGAGCCGCCGCCGGTTGGAGCACGTCCGCAACGACCCGCGGGTGTCGCTCACCGTGCTCGACGAGGCCGGCTGGTACACCCACGTCAGCATCGTCGGGCACGTCGTCGAGCTGCGCGCCGACGAGGGCCTGGCGGACATCGACAGGTTGTCGAAGCACTACACGGGCAATGCGTACCCCCGCCGGGAGCGCGGCCGGGTCAGCGCACTGATCGAGATCGACCGCTGGCACGGCTGGGGCGAGCAGAAGGACAACAACCAGGTCGGCTGACGTCCGTCACCCGCCCTGTCGCCGCTGACCGTAGCCGTCAGCGGCGACAGGGCACCTGCGGTCAGGGGGTCGACGTCGCGGCGGAACGGGCACGGACGCGGGTCACCAGATAACCGAAGGCCGCCGCGGTGAAGAACATGACGATGCCGTAGACGGCCCCCGGGATCGCCATCTGGGTGCTGTCGAGCAACGCCGGGCTGAGCGCGATCGTGATGGCCAGGGTGCTGTTGTGGATGCCGATCTCGAACCCGGCGGCCGTCGCGGCGCTTTGGTCGACGCCGGCGAGGCGTGGCACCCCGTACCCGATGGCGAGGCTGAGCAGGTTGAAGGCGAGCACGGCCAGGCCGACCGAGACGAAGTAGTCGGCGATGTTCTCCCGCTCGCCGAGCACCGCACCGGCGATCACGGCGACGAGCACGACGACCGAGAGGATCCGCACCGGGCGGTTCAGCCGTTCGGCCAGGTGCGGCACCCGCGCCCGGATGAGCATGCCGATCGCGACCGGGACCAGCACGATGGCGAAGACCTGGAGCACCTTGTCGAACTGCAGGCCGATGCTCCTCCCCTCCGGCAGGAAGTACGCCGCCGAGAGGTTGACCAGGATCGGCAGGGTGAAGACGGCGAGCACCGAGTTGATTGCGGTCAGGGTGATGTTCAGGGCCACGTGCCCGCCGAACAGGTGGCTGTAGAGGTTGGCCGTCGTACCGCCCGGCGAGGCGGCCAGCAGCATCATGCCGACGGCCAGCTCCGGCGCGAGGTCGAACGCGAGGACGAGGCAGAAGCAGAGCGCCGGCAGCACCAGCACCTGACACACGAGTGCGATGACGGCGGCTCGTGGATGGTTTGCCACCCGGCGAAAGTCCGCCATGGTCAGTCCGAGACCGAGACCGAGCATGATGATGCCGAGGGCGACGGGTAGTCCGATCAGAGTCACGGCGGAGTCCATGGCACAACATCGTTACCACCGGGTAACGACGTCACAATCCCCCATGTGGCTGGCGGCTCTTGACCCCAGACGGTGACCGGCTTAACTTCATCAATCAGATAAGTCTCTTTACTAATTCTGCTTGATGTCTCGTGGGAGTGTGCCGATGCGACCATTCCGCCACCGCCGTCTCACCGCCGTCGTCGTCCTGGCGACCCTGCTGGTCACCGCCGCCCCGCCGGCCGCCGCGACCGCGGGCGGCAAACCGGACCGGGCCGGCTACCACCGGGTCGGTTACTTCACCCAGTGGGGCATCTACGGCCGGGCCTTCCCGGTCAAGAAGCTCGACACCTCCGGGGCGGCGAGCCGCCTCACCCACCTCAACTACGCCTTCGGCAACGTCAGCGAGGACGGCCGCTGCTACCTGGACGGCGGGCCGGGCGAGGGCGACGCCTGGGCCGACTACCAACGCCCCGTCCCTGCCGAGGAGAGCGTCGACGGTGTCGCCGACGCCCCCGGCCAGGCGCTCAACGGCAACTTCAACCAGCTCGCCAAGCTGAAGGCCAAGCACCCCAAGCTGGAGGTGCTGATCTCGCTTGGCGGCTGGAGCTGGTCGACGTACTTCTCCAACGCGGCCCGCACCGACGCCTCCCGCAAGGCGTTCGTGACGTCCTGCATCGATCTCTACCTCAAGGGCAACCTCCCGGGCAGCACCCCCGGCGCCGGAGCCGGCGTCTTCGACGGCATCGACCTCGACTGGGAGTGGCCCGGCTCCGAGGGTGAGCCCGGCAACGTGATCCGCCCGGAGGACCGGGAGAACTTCACCAAGCTGCTCGCTGAGTTCCGCCGGCAGCTCGACGCCTACGGGCGCACGACCCGCGCGCACCACCCGCTGACCGCGTTCCTGCCGGCCAGCCCGGCCACCATGGACGCCGGCTACGAGGGTCGCAAGATCTTCAAGTACCTGGACTTCGCCACCGTGCAGGGGTACGACTTCCACGGCGGCTGGGACGCCCGGGCCAACCAGCAGTCGGCGCTCCGCGTGCCGGCGGGCGCCCCCGACAACCCGGACTTCTCCGTCGAGGTGGCCATCGACGGGTGGATCGCCCGGGGCGCGCCACGGGACAAGCTCGTGCTCGGCATCCCCTACTACGGTCGCGGCTGGACCGGCATCACCGGTGGCGGCAACGGCCTGTTCCAACCGGCCACCGGGCCCGCGCCGGCCACCTTCGAGGCCGGCAACGAGGACTACAAGAAGCTCAAGACCCTGGCCGGCAACGGCTACACCGTGCACCGCGACCTGCGCGCCGGGCACGCGTGGCTCTTCGACGGTACGACGTTGTGGACGTACGACGACCCGGCTGTGGTGCTGCAGAAGACGCTCTACATTCGACGCGCCGGCCTGGGCGGGGCGATGGTCTGGTCGCTCGACGGCGACGACGACAACGCCACGCTGACCAAGACGATCGGCCTCGGCCTGACGACCTTCTAGCCGTACGTCTGCACCTGGCCCGTCGCCGGCCGACCTCTCGGCCGGCGGCGGGCCGCCTACCTCGGCGGGGGTGTCACCGCGTGCACCGCAGCCTCGATGAGCGCGGTCACCTGGCCCATGTCCCGGGCCTGGTGGACGTCCACCTCGGCCGACCACCCGTCGGGCCGGGTGAGCCGCACCGTCACATCCTCGCGGCGGTGGGTCAGCCAACCGGCGATCGCCTGCACCAGCACCATGGTGGTGCCCGCGTCGCCGGCGGCCACCCGCAGGACGTCCGGGTGGTCCGCCGGCGGCCCGCCCGGGGGCGTCGAGGTCACCCCCTCCCGCAGCCGCTCCTCAGCGCGCAGCCAGGACGCCAGCGAACGCTGAGCATCGGCGGACGGACGATCCGGATGGACCGAGAGCGTGATCATCTCCGGCACGTCTCCCCCTCCCAGACGACGACGAGCCCACCTGACCATCCTGCCAGTCAGCGTCGGAACCGGCACGCCGTGTAGTCAGGAATGTCGATCACCCCTTGACCGTCGTATCGACGGTTCATAGGCTCCGGCCACTGCGAGGTTGTTCCCGAGAAGGGAAAAACGACTGATGGCCCCATCGATGCGTCAGATCCGGATGGTCCCCGCCAGGCGGCTGGCGAGCGCCGCCACGATCGCGCTCCTGCTCGGCACGGCTCCCCTGCTCGGCGGCACACCGGCCGCGACCGCCGCGCCCCCATCCTGGTGCAGCGACGACCCGACCGCCCGGTTGAGCAGCGTCCCCACCCCGGAGAGCGTGCTCGGTTTCCCACTCGGCACGGGGCAGGAGCGGGTCGTCACCAACGACGAGGTCCGGGCCTACCTCGGGGCCGTCGACCGCGCCTCCAACCGGGTCGTCACCGGAGTGATGACCACGAGTGTGCTCGGCCAGCCGTTGCCGTACGCGGTGGTGTCCAACGAACGCCACGTGCGGCCCGCCGCGCTACGCCAGATCGCCGACGACGTCCGGGACCTACGCGACCCGCGCCGGACCAGCGCGCGGACGGCCGCCCGGACGGCCAAGGACAGCCCGGCCATCGTCTGGGTCACCGCGAACGTGCACGGCGGCGAGAAGAGCGGCGCCGACGCGGCGCTCAAGACGTTGTACGAGTTGGCGGCGGGCCTGTCCTGCGCGGTCGCCAAGCGCAACGACAACCTAATCACCATCATCGTCCCCACCCAGAACCCGGACGGCCGCGACGCGACCCGGCGGCAGAACGAGTTCGGCTTCGACCTGAACCGGGACTGGTTCGCCCGCACCCAGCAGGAGACCGACGGCAAGCTCGAACTGCTACGCCGCTACCCGCCGCAGGTCTTCGTCGACGCGCACGAGATGGGTGGCCGGCAGTACTTCTTCCCACCCAACGCCGACCCGATCCACCACGAGATCGCCGGTGAGGCGGTGGACTGGATCAACCGGATCGGCGAGGCCAACAAGGCCGGCTTCGGCTTCAACGGAGCCTGCGACGACACCGTCACCACCGAGTGCTACTTCAACTACGACACGTACGACATGTTCTTCATGGGCTACGGCGACACGGTGCCGACCACCGGCTTCGGCGCGGCCGGCATGACGTACGAGAAGGGCAGCGCGTCGGCCGTGGCCGACCGGGTCCAGCAGCAGTTCCACACCCAGTGGTCGACGCTCGGCTGGGCCGCCGCGAACAAGCGCGAGGTGTTGGACGGCTACTTCGACATCTGGACCGACGCGCTCGCCCAGGGCCGAGCGGGCACCCTGGAACCGAACGAGGTGGTGCAGCCCACCAACGAGGTCCAGTTCCCGGTGCCGGACGTCACCATCCGCTCGTACTTCCTGCTGCCCGACCGGCAACTCGCCGACGTCCGCCAACTCGTCGAGCGGCTACGCCGGATGGACGTCGAGGTGTACGAGGTGCAGAAGGCCACCCGGGTGCCCACCGCGCGGGTCTTCGGCGGTCGCAGCGCCACGAACGTGACAGTGCCCAGGGGCGCGTACTGGATCCCGATGGACCAGCCGCAGAAGCACTGGATCCAGGCCGTCATGGGCGAGGACCCGTACGTCCCGTTCCCCTACTTCTACGACGTGTCCTCCTGGAGCAACCCGCTGCTGATGGGCATCAACACCATCTACACCGGAGACACCGTCCGGCCGAGGGCCGAGCTGGTCCGCGCGGTCAGCGGCGGTCGCACCGGCGCGGCGTGGCCCTGGGGGTCGTACACGTACCCACTGGACTCCGCCGCCGCCGCGGAGTTCACCTTCACCCTGCTCGGCCGGGGTGCCCCCCTGGTCCGTGACCTCACGACCAGCAGGGTCGCCATCCCGGCCGCCACGTGGAGCCGGACCGTGGACGAACTGGCCAAGCGACTCGGCGTCACCCTCACCCCGGGCGGTCGACCTACCGGCACCCGACTCGACCTGCCCGACGTGGGGCTGTTCCAGGGCACCGGCATCTCCACCACGTCCGGCTCGCACGGCGAGGCCCGCTACGTGCTCGGCAAGCGGTGGGGGCTCGACCTGAAACCTGTCACCACCGCCGACATCAACGACAACACCGAGGCGTTCACCGGGCGAACGGTGCTGCTGGTGCCGGACGGTAGCAGCGCCACCGGCGGTCTGACCGCCGCCGGGCAGGCCAACCTGCGCGACTGGGTCGGCCGGGGCCACACCTACCTCGGGCTGCGCAACGAGGGCACCCGGGTGGCCCGGGCCGCCGGGCTGACCTCCACCACGGAGAAGACCAAGCCGGCGGACTACCTCGTCATCGGCTCGCACCTGCGCGTCGACGTCGACAGGGACAGCCCGGTGGCGCTGGGTCGCCCGGCGGAGGACTTCGAGTTCAACAACAGCGACCCGATCCTCACCCCGAGCACCACCGGGACGAACGTGCTCACCTACCCGACGGGTGACACCTTCTGGGCGAACGGTTACACCGTCGGGGCGGAGACGCTCAAGGGCACGGCGGCCGTCGTCGACGAGCCGACCGGCGCCGGCCGGGCGGTGCTGTTCGCGTTCAATCCGCTCTTCCGCGCGTACAACGAGAATGGTCTGCACCTGGTCGCCAACACGCTGCTCTACCCGACGGCCGCCGCGTCGGACGCCCGGCGCCCGGCCGGCGTCGACGCGGCGCGCGCCAGCGCCGCCGCCGCGCCGGTGACGCCGGACCTGGGTGGCGGGTGGCGGCCGATCACCATCCAGGTGGCGGCGGCGGACCTGCCCCGCACGCAGGCCGTCGTCGAACGCTTCAGCGCCGACGCCCAGATGTCGGTGAAGGACGGTTCGGTGTACGTCGTGATTCCGAACCCGCAGGGACTCCAGGCGGACGAGCACCCGTTCTCAAGGGAGCTGGTACGCGCACTGCGCGACGCGCGAGTGCCGCTGCGGTCGGTGGTGGGCTGACCGGCCCGCACAGCGAAGCGCCCGTCCCATCGCGCTGGGGCGGGCGCTTCCGCGCGTGCTGAGAGCTACGACCGCCGGGCCACCTCGGAGACGAACGCCCGCCAGGCCACCGGCCCGAAGACCAGCGCCGGCCCGTCGGGGTCCTTGGAGTCCCGCACGCCGACGATGCCGGGCCGGTTGTCGGCGACCTCGACGCAGTTGCCGCCGCCGGAACCGCTGCGGGTGGACTTGCGCCACGTAGCGCCGATCAGGTCCATGACGTCACCACTTCCTTCATCAGATCCAGCGACTGCCGACGGGGTAACGCCTCGCTGCGAACCATCTCCCACCTCGACATGAGGGTATCCACATCGTCGTCGCGGTCGACGACGACGCCGCCGAGCTGGTTCTCCATCTCAGCCACCCACTTGTGGTCGGGCAGCCGGGCCAGGCTGAACGGCCCGGTCAGACCGACGTGCATGCTGACCTCGTCCGGCAACACGTGAACGCTGATGTTCGGTCGCTCCGCGAGGGCCGTCAACTGCTTGATCTGCCCCGCCATGATGTCGCGGAAGTCCGCGCCGGCGCGGCGGAGCACCGCCTCGGCGATGACGGCAACGAAGTGCGGGGCGTTCGCCTTCGTGAGGGTCTCCTGCCGGTCGATGCGGTGGGTGAGCCGCTTCTCCACCTCGTCGTCGCTCAGTGTGTCGTTGCACCGGATGACGGCTCGGCCGTAGCTCTCCGTCTGAAGCAGGCCCGGAACAAGGCTCGGCTGGAAGCACCTGAGCTGTGTCGCCGTGCGTTCGGCGTCCAGCCATGGCAGGAACCACGACGGGGCGCCGAGCTTTCCCACCATGCGCTCGAACAGGCCACCGTTCTTGAGTGCCCGATCTGCGCCCTTGATGAAGTCCAACGTCAGCGCCCGCGTCTCGCTCTCCACGGCGCTGACGTGTGAGGCGCTGAAGCCGGCGCCCCGGCCGAAGGAATCCTGGGTCATCCCGGAAGCTCCTCGGGCGCGGCGGATCTCGGCGACGATGAACGTGGCGAGCGGGTGTGGCAAGTCGGCCATTCTGTGTTTCCCCCACAACTGCTCACACCGTTACTCGACGTGGAACGCTTCTTCAGCTCGCCACGAACCGGCGAGCATTGCCTGAAAGTAGTTACCTGCCCAGCGGAGTGTAACCGCCGGCGCGGCTGGTGAGCGGACCCGAAACACGGCGGCGGTGTTCGTGCGGGAAGCAGTGCAGATCTTGGACAGTTTCCGTTAGGGCGTAACGGAAACTGTCCAAGATCTGGTGGTGGGGCGGCGCTCGGCGGCGAAATCCGTGCGGACCAGGCCGGCCTACGGCTTGCGGGCGACGCCGCTGTAGCCGGTGCGGGCGACCTGCTGGTCGTCGGTGGCCGGCGGCTCGGCGTACGGCCACATGTTGACAAGCCCCGGCGACTCCAGGACGAAGTCGCCGAAGAAACGGGAGATGTCGGCGTGGCCGCGCGGCACGAAGGGGCTGTTCGCCCGCGCGTAGATCGCGGAGATCCGGGCCATCAGGTCGGGGTGCACGTCGGTGCTGGCGTGCGACAGCGCCAGGTAGCTGCCGGGGGCGAGCGCGTCGCGGTAGGTGGCGACGATCTGCTGCGGGTCCTGCTCGTCGGGCACCAGGTGCAGCACGAACATCATCAGCACCGCGACCGGGCTTCCGACGTCGATCGCGGCGCTGATCTCCGGGTGGCCGAGCACCTGCTCGGGGTCGCGCAGATCGGCCTGGACCACCGACACCGACGGCGAGCCGGCAAGCAGGGCGCGGCCGTGCGCGCAGACCACCGGATCGTTGTCGACGTAGACGACCCGCACGCCCGGGTCGATGCGGTGCGCGATCTCGTGGACGTTGTCGCGGGTGGGGAGCCCGGACCCGAGGTCGAGGATCTGCCGGATGCCCCGCTCTCGCACGAGGTGTCGGACCGTCCGGGCGATCAGGTCACGACCCTGCCGGGCGGCCTCGGGCATCCACGGCGCCACCTGCAACACCATCTCGGCGGCGGCCCGGTCGGCGGCGAAGTTGTCCTTGCCGCCGAGGTAGTAGTCGAACATTCTCGCCGCGTTCGGCTTGTCCGTTTGAAGGGTAACCTCGGGCCGTGACTGCGTCATGACCGACCGCCTCTCCCCCGTCTGCCCGGTCCCGCAGCATAACGCCCGCGATGATCGATTTTCGGCCCGGTGGTCGGTGAACGGACATCCAGTGGGCCCGCCAGACCGGTAGACGTCGCGGTCCGGCTGGCCCGACGAACGGGGTCCAGCCGGACCGCGACGGTGGTGTCAGCCGGTACCGCAGATGGTGCCGTTGAGGGTGAACGTCGCGGGCAGCACGTTCGGCCCGCCGTACGCGCCGACGAATCC
The DNA here is from genome assembly GCF_053605225.1 of Micromonospora sp. NPDC003944. Classification (NCBI taxonomy): domain Bacteria; kingdom Bacillati; phylum Actinomycetota; class Actinomycetes; order Micromonosporales; family Micromonosporaceae; genus Micromonospora; species Micromonospora sp. NPDC003944. Next base: position 3,911 of record NZ_JBSGIV010000021.1, on the reverse strand, counting down.
CGCGCTCACGCTGCCGCCGGCGGCGATCTGCCGGTTGTCGGTGGTGGGCGTGACCCGCACTGCGGTGCCGACCTGCTCCCAGGTCGCGCTCCAACCGCTGCTCACCTGCTGCCAGCCGGTCGGCCAGGTCCAGGTGAGCGTCCAGCCGTTGATCGGGCTGGTCCCGTTGTTGATGATCTCGACACCACCGATGTAGCCGTTGCCCCAGTCGTTGTCGGTGGTGAAACGGACGGTGCACGTACTGACGGTGGGGCTGCCGGTGGCGAAGGTGAGCGGCGGTGAGGCCCAGGAGACCCGCCCGGCGGTGTCGCGGGCCAACACGTTGACCGTGTACCTACGGCCAGGCACGAGGTTGTCGACGGTGAACGACGTGGTCGTCGTCTCGCCGAGCTGCTCGCTGACCGCACCGTTCTGCCGGTGCACCTCGTACTTGGCGATCGGGCTACCACCCGGGGTGGCCGCCGGCCAGGTGATCGTCGCGGCGCGGTCGGTGACGCCGCTCGCGGTCGGCTGGCCAGGTGCCGCCGGCGGCCGCCCGGACGTCGAAGCGGCGGGGCGCAGCACGAGCGTGGTCAACGAGTACGCCGGCAGCGTCCGGCTTGTCGCCGAGCCGGACTGGCTGGTGGCGATGCCGGTAGCCCCGTTGGTGAGGGTGGAGACCGTCGGCGCGACGGCCGACGGGGTGAACCCGGCGTAGTCGATGGTGACCGGGTGGTCGTTGTCCGGGTCCTTGTTCACCAGCAGCACGGCGAGGTCACCGTTGCTGCGGCGAACGGCGTGGGCGGTTACCAGCGGCTCGTCGGTGCCGGCGCGGACGAACTGGTCGCCGGTCTTCGCGAAGAGCTTCATCATGCTGAGCCCGTGGTACGGCGCGAACGGCGTGTTCAGGGGCGGTTGGCAGACAGAGCCGTCCTCGGTGCAGGCGCCGCTGGAGAGCATGCCGAAGTCGCCGTAGTCGGTGTGGCCGGCCACCTGCGTCACGGTGCCCATGCCGTTGTGCACGTTCCACCAGTGGGCGGTGAAGACGCCGTTCTCCAGCAGTCCGCTGTAGACGTCGGCCAGGAACAGCGCGGCCGGTTGGGTGTTGCGACCGGCGTCGACGTTCAGCTCGGTGAAGCTGATACCGATGCGGTCGGCGTTCGCGCCGGCGTACCGGGCGAGCTGCTGCCGCAGCAGGTAGGTGGCGTCGGGGAGGTGGTTGACGCGGGTCAGCGACTCGGCGGCGGTGCCGCCCGGATACCAGTGCACGTCCACGAAGTCGATCTTCGGACCGGCGATGGAGAGCACGGTCCGGTTCCACGGGCCCGGGTCGCTGCCGGCGGTGATCCCGTCCGGCCAGTTGCCCGGCATGGTCAGCACCGCCCCGACCTTGATGGTCGGGTCGACCGCCTTCATCGCGTCGGCGTACTCGACGACCAGCCTCGCGTACTGTGTCGCGCTCTTGTCCGGGTGGTCGTCCGCCTCCCACGCGGACCCGTAGTGGCCGTTGCCGTAGTTCTCGTTGCCGACGGTCCAGTAACGCGCGTCGTAGCCCTTTGTCACGTTGGCGTACCGCACCCAGTCGGCGGCTTCGGCGGGGGTGCCGGTGCCGTAGTTCGCGATGATCATCGGCTGCGCGCCGACGCGCCGAACCGCCGCCATGAAGGTGTCGAAGTCGGTCCCCGGCGCGACGTAACCGCCGGGCGCGGTGTGGTCCCTCCAGTGGTAGATGTCGGCGTACGAGCCGCCGGGGTAGCGCATCATCTGCACACCTGCGTCTCTGAGCAGGTCCGAGGTCTCAGTGGTGCCGAGGTTCGAGTCCCAGATGGCGTGGTTGACGCCGAGCGCGGTGTCCGGCACGGTCGCCAGACCCGCGCGGGTGTTGACGGTCACCGTGACCGGGTCGACCGCCGCGCTGGCGGTCGGTGGGTTGACGCCACCGAGGGCGCCCGCGGCGAGCAGCAGGCCCGTCAGGAGCGCTGCTCGGGTCTTCGGTTTACGCATGGGCGGGGTTCCTTCACGCTGATGAGCCGCCCGGCCGGTCCGGGTGCGACCCGGTGACGGGCGATCTCGTGGACGGTCCATCGCTTGCGTCACCGTCCCCCGGAGATCGCATCTGGATCCCGGCTGCCCAGTGGACGGACGTCAGCCCCACGCGTGGCTCTTCATCGACATACCACAATGGCACCTGCGGTTCGCCAATCTCAAGATGCGTCACGCGTCGTCCTCGCCGCGTCCGGAACGTCGCCCACGGACGCCGGCGGCGGCCAGCGGTGACCGCTCGAGCGCCGCCCTCAAAGTGACACACGGCATCGACGGGCGTCATCCTCACCGTGCCTTGACGAACGGCATGTTATCGCTCACAGTCGATGCGAGGCGATCAGCGTCCGGGCGTTCACGGCGCGCCTCGGGGCCGCCGCGCCGCCGCCGGGTCCCCGACTCAGGACAAGAGGAACCGCCAATGAGATCACGGATCGCACTGCTGGCCGCCGCGCTGGCGACGGCCCTGGCGACGACGACGGCCGTGGTCACGGTCGCCGCCCCGGCGTCGGCCGCGACGCTCACCCAGGTGACCAACTTCGGCACCAACCCCACCAACCTGCAGATGCACCTGTACGTCCCGGACCGGGTCGCGGCCCAGCCGGCCCTGCTCCTGGCCCTGCACTACTGCACCGGCAGTGGTCCGGCGGTGCACAGCGGTTTCGGGCTCAGCACCCTCGCCGACCGCTACGGCTTCATCGTGATCTACCCGTCGGTGACCCGGAGCAGCAAGTGCTGGGACGTCTCGTCACCGCAGGCCCTGCGCCGTGACGGCGGCAGCGACCCGATCGGCCTGAAGTCCATGGTCGACTACGTCCGCAGCCGCTACCCGGTCGACGCCAACCGGATCGGCGTGGGTGGGTTCTCCTCCGGCGCCATGATGACGAACGTCATGGTGGGCCTGTACCCGGACCTCTTCAACGCCGGGTTCAGCTCTTCCGGGGTGCCGTTCGGGTGCTTCGCCACCACCAACGGCGCCGAGTGGAACAGCGAGTGCTCGGGCGGACGCATCGTCCGGACCGCGCAGCAGTGGGGTGACCTGGTCCGCAACGCCTACCCGGGCTACACCGGCAAGCGTCCCCGGTTCCAGATCTGGCACGGCACCACGGACACCACCCTGAGCTACGTCAACTTCGGCGAGCAGATCAAGCAGTGGACGAACGTGCAGGGCGTGTCGCAGACCCCCAGCTTGACCGACTCCCCGCAGACCAGCGCCACCCGTACCCGCTACGGGGGAACCGGCGGCACGGCGCCCGTCGAAGCGATCAGCTTCCAGGGGTACGGCCACTCGATCCCGTTCGACGCCGCCCAGGCCGTCCGGTTCCTCGGATTCGACAGCACGAGCCCCACCACCCCGCCACCCGGCAGCGCTGCGGGTCCGCTGCGCAACACCGCAGCCAACCGCTGCCTGGACGTGCCGTCGCGGTCGCAGACCAACGGCACCCAGCTGACGTTGTGGGACTGCAACGGCGGCACCAACCAGCAGTGGACGGCGACGACCGCGAAACAGCTCCAGGTGTACGGGACGAAGTGCCTGGACGCCGAGGGCGCCGGAACCTCGCCGGGCACCCGGGTGATCATCTGGGACTGCAACGGAGGCACCAACCAGCAGTGGAACGTCAACACCGACGGGACCGTCACCGGCGTGCAGTCCGGGCTGTGCCTCACGCCCAACGCGGCCGGAACCGCGAACGGCACCCCCGCGGTCCTGTCGAGTTGCACCGGTACGAACAGCCAGCGGTGGACCCGAAGCTGACGCGGTGAGCGACGCCAGCCGGCCCGGGCCGGCTGGCGTGCCGCGGGGCGGGGCCGGGCTACGAACAAGGGGGCGCGGCCCCGCGGCCCGGGGGGGGGGCGGTGGGAGGGGGGGGGGGTTGGGGGAGAGGGTTGGA